>JAPLHP010000097.1 GCA_026389585.1 Chloroflexota bacterium
GACTGGATTCCCGCTTTCGCGGGAATGACATTGGCCTCCCTACTGAGATTGCTTCGTCGGTGCGCTCCTCGCAAAGACACGGGGGGCAATATGTCACCCTGAGCGAAGGCGAAGGGTCTCTTCGCCCGCGAAGCGAATGACACCTATTCTTGCAAGTGGGCGCTAGCTCAGCAGGTATCCCCCGTCCACCATGAGCATGGTGCCGGTGATGTAGTCCGCGGCTGCGCTGGCGAAGAAGAGCACCACCTTGGCAATATCATCAGGCTCTCCCGGCCGGCCCAGGGGCATGCGGCTCATGAACTTGTTGAAGAGTTCCTCGACACTCTTCCCCGAGGCTTCCCGCGCTACTCTGGTTTTTTCCGTGCCGGGGGTCCAGACGCTGCCCGGGGCCACCGCATTGACCAGGATCCCGTGAGTGCCCCATTCCAGAGCCAGCGCCTTGGTGAGGGAAAGGACTCCGCCCTTGGAGGCATTGTAGTGAGATACCTCACCCATGGGATGCACCGCGTCTATCGAGGCTAAATTGATGATCTTTCCTCCGTGCTTGGCCTTTATCATCTCACGGGCGGCGGCCTGACAATAGAAGAAGACTCCTTTGAGGTTAATATCAATAGTCCTATCCCATAGTTCCTCGGTCGTATCCACCGCCATGGACATCGGATAGATGCCGGCATTATTGACCAGGATATCAAGACTGCCGAAGGCCTCCACCGTGGCCTGCATCACTTTTGTGGCGTCAGCTATGCTGCGGGTATCAGCCCGGATGGCCTCGGCTTTGCGGCCTCTCTCTTTAATGCCCTGTGCCGTCTTGGTAGCCGCATCCAGGTCAATATCGGCAATCATCACACCGGCGCCTGCCTCCGAAAGGCGGTGGGCAATGGCTCTCCCGATGCCCATGCCAGCGCCAGTGACGATAGAGCCCTTCCCGCTCAGGTCGAAAATCTCTGCGATAGTCTTCTTTGCCATGTTTCATCCTCCGTTTCTCAAACTATTCATATTCAACTTCAACCCCCTGTAGTCCCCCAGTCTTGGGGGACATTGAAAGGGTATGGGGGATACCCCCAAGCCCCCGGCAAAGGGGCTTATGCCCCTCTGCACTTCCCAGTGCCAAGCAGTCTCTCATGTTCTTAATTGACTTTGAGGTTATCTATTAACTCTTTTGTAGTCCCCCAGTCTTGGGGGACATTTAAAGGGTATGGGGGACACCCCCAAGCCCCCGGCAAAAGGGCTATGCACTGCCCAGTTGTTAAACAGTCTCTCATATTGTTAATTGGCTTTATAGGTCAGTCCTTCATTGCCAAAAGAGAGACCGGAGACAAGAAGACCGGCTCCTCAGGGAGGTGACCGGCCATTGTTCATTTGAAAGGGCCCAAATTCTCAGGCAAGATAACTCCCGTCTCCCTACGGCATCCTGTAACCAGAATCTGATTTATCATAGGGCATTCCCCTTGGTAAATTCAACTATGAATCTGTGAGAAGGGGCTTCTGCCCCTCTGCACTGCCCGGTTGCTAAACAGTCTCTCAATCTGTGGCCCTATCGCAGGATTTTTCGACAGGACACACAGGGTATGGGGGGTTATAATATCAATACGAAAGGGACTTGTGGATATATCCCGAACACCTCAGGAAATAATTGGCGCACCCACGGGAGGTTCTATCCTGGATAATCGTCAGGAAGTGAAGAAGACCTGTTGCCAGTTTTGCAGCAATATGTGCGGCGTCCTGGTCACTGTTGAGGATGGCAGGGTGGTCAGCATCAAGGGGAACCCGGATCACCCCATGAGCCATGGCTTTGTCTGTGAGAGGGTTCGCATTGCACCGAAATGGCTCTATCACCCGGATCAGTTGATGTACCCTCTGAAGAGGAGAGGCCGTCGCGGTGAGGGGAAGTGGCAGAGGATCGGCTGGGATGAGGCGCTGGCAGAGATCGGGCAGAAGCTGCTCCAGTTGAAGCAGGAATATGGCCCCGAAACCCTGGGAGTCCTTGAAGGCACGTACCGGGGCAATGACTACTGGCCGCGGGGTCGCTTCCTGAGTCTCTTTGGCAATCCCCACAATATCTTTGCGCCAGGTATTATCTGCGGCATTAACGATATGGCCATAAACATGGCTGTCATGGGTGATGTGACTACTTATTCCATCGAGATGGCGCATTCAAAGTGTGTGGTGTACTGGGGCTCTGACCCTTCAGAATCAAGCCTGCGGAACTGGGCCGGCATTCTGAAGAAGAAACGTAAAGGCGACGTTAAGGTGATTGTGGTTGATCCCAGGCAGACCAGGACCGCCGAGATTGCCGATATATGGCTGCGGATAAGGCCGGGAACGGATACTGCCCTGGCTCTTGCATGGCTTAACGTCATTATCAATGAGGGACTGTATAACAAGGAATTCGTGGCCGAATGGACGGTTGGTTTTGAAAAGCTGAAGGATCGTGTGCAGGAGTATCCGCCGCAGCGGGTGGCCGAAATCACCGGCGTTCCGGCGGAGAAGATTGCGGAAGCAGCCAGGATGTATGCCACCAACGGGCCGGCCTCTATGCCGTACGGCGTGGCCATTGACCAGTTGGGGCTTAATGGCACCCGTGCAGAACAGTGCAAGATCATCATGCGTGCCGTCACCGGTAATCTGGGCGTTTTCGGAGGCCACTTGATCGCCCGTCCCGGGGAGCCCACAAATGGCGGCAAGTTCATCACTGAAGCGGAGCTTTCCATGATGCACCTGCTGTCGATGGATCAGCGGAAGAAGCAGATGGGCTATGATGTCTGCCGCCTGGTCACGCTCAACGGCTGGAGCCTGGTGGCGCCGCACCTGGAGAGGGTCTATGGTGTACCAGCTCCGGTCACTGTTCAGATACAGGCGCATACCACGATGCTCTGGCGGGCTATCCTTTCGGGCAAGCCTTATCCCGTCAAGGCGTTGATCGCCTGGGGCTCCAACCCGCTGGCCTGGGCTGGCAATACCAGACTGGTCTTTGAGGCGCTGAAGAGTGATAACCTGGAACTTCATGTGGTGCAGGAGCTGTTTATGACGCCCTCCGCCCAGTTGGCCGACTACGTGCTGCCGGCTGCCAGTTGGATGGAGAGGGACCTCTGCACCAATCAGATGGACTTCGGCAGCCTGCTCGTGAGTGGAGAGAAGGCAATAACACCCCTGGGGGAGCGGCGGGATATCTACGAGTTTTTCCGCGGCCTGGCCCTGGCCGTCGGCCAGAAGGAGCACTGGCCCTGGAGGACCACGGAGGAGGTGAGCAACTACCGGCTCAAGCCTGTGGGGTTGAGCTTCAGGGATGTCGTAAACCGCTGTGCCGTGTTTCCTGATACCTTTGATCTGCAGCCGTGGAAGAGGACGGGCTTCCCCACACCATCAGGCAAGATCGAACTTTACTCCAGCATCCTGGAGAAGCTGGGATATGACCCCCTGCCTTACTACGAGGAGCCTCCCGAGAGCCCGCTTCGGGTGCCTGAGGTAGCTAAAGAGTATCCGCTGACCCTGAACACCGGCGGCAACTACATGCCCATGTTCCATTCGGAGTTCATGCAGAAGGGCATTGGCGCACGCGAGAAACACCCCGACCCGCTGATGGATATACACCCGGACACTGCCCGAAAGCTGGGGATTGCCGAAGGCGATTGGGCCTATATTGAGACCCGCCGCGGCAGGATCAGGCAGAAGGCAAGGTTTAACCCCGGCATGCTGCCGAACGTGGTCAACTGCCAGGCGAGCTGGTGGTTCCCTGAAAAGCCAGCCTATGATCCTGATTTCAGCGGTGTCTTTGAGTCCAATGCCAACGTCCTCACTCTGGATGACCCTGAGTGGTGCGATGAGCTATCAGGTGGCTGGTGCGACCGCGCTCTTCTGTGCAAGGTCTACAAGGCCCAGGCACAGTAGAAGAATAGACAGCGTTCACAACCAGTGTCTGGTGGCACAAGGCAGCCGAGATTCTTCGCTGCGCTCAGAATGACACAATCGTAGCTCATGGCGACTTGGCTCATAGCTCATAGCAGAGATTGCTTCGCTTCGCTCGCAATGACACGGGGCCAAGCTGTCACCCTGATATTTAGGCTGTTTGCCACCCTGACTTCTATGCAATATGTCACCCTGAGCGAAGGCGAAGGGTCTCTTCCCATAAAGCGAATGACGCCTATTTCTGCAACCAGGCACCGGTTTGCCGAATTTGGCAAAACACCACCCTGGGTGAATACCCTGGTTTGTTCCAGATCACCCCGGGGCTCAAGCCCTTTGCAGCAGCAAACACCCAGCGTTTCCGCGGGTTCTATTGCCAAGGGCGTATAGCGGCTAGTCTTCCTTCTCGTACTTGAAGGAAACCTTGAGCTTCGTCCGATAGGCGCGGACCTTTCCGCCGTCGATCTGCAAGTCCATCTCGACAACCTCGGCAATGCGGAGGTCACGCAGTGACTTTGAAGCCATCTCCACAGCCATTGCAGCAGCCTTCTCCCAGGACTCGGTGCTGGTCCCGATGATCTCGATTATCTTGTATACACTCTCTGCCATCTTGCCCTCCTTTTATTTAATGGGGCCATCAATCAGCCCGCTGTTACTGGTGCCTCGTATCTTAAGGGATATGGTCACAATGTGTCAAGTGGTTTTGTGGTAGTTCTAGGATAATGACACCCAGTCAGAATGATGGCAGGGTGAGTTCTGGAGGGATATATCTATCCCCTGGTTCCCGTGCGGGCAGTTGCTATAAGAAGGCTGATTGCAGGCTGGGGAATCAAGATGCTACACTTTGGGCAAGAGGACACGGCAGATCGGCCTTCAGGTGGCGGAGTGGGGAACTGGTCGGGTTGAATTGATGGTGGTTTGGAGGAATTATCAATGGATGCTAATGAGTGGCTGCTCATTATCCCTCTGATCCTGGTTGAGATTGGGCTTATGGCCTTCGCTCTTTATGACCTGGTAAAGAGAAAGCGGGTGAAAGGGGGCAATAAGTGGGTATGGGGGGTTATCATTGTGGTGGTCAATATTATCGGCCCCATACTTTATTTTGTCATCGGCCGTGAAGAGGAGTAGTTCCCTTTGTCAGCGATAAGTTGTCAGGGTCTCACCAAACACTACGGCAGCACCATTGCTCTGGATAACCTCAGCCTGAACATTGAAGAGCGTGTCATCTTTGGCTTTCTTGGCCCCAATGGTGCAGGCAAGACAACGACCCTGAAGGTACTCACTGGTTTGAGCCGGCCGACCGGAGGCAGGGCCTGGGTGGCGGGTGAGGAAGTGGCCCACAATTCAATAGCACTCCGAAGCAAGGTGGGGTGCCTTCCTGAAGATCCTGCCTTCTATAACTGGATGACAGGCAAAGAATACCTCACCTTTGTAGGAGAAGTCTTTCGATTACCGTCAAAGGAAATCGGGGCGCGTTGTCAGGAGCTGCTGGAGCTGGTGGACCTGACAGGCGCTGCTTCGCGCCGCATTGGCGGCTACTCGCGCGGTATGAGACAGCGGCTGGGCATTGCTCAGGCCCTGATAAACAAACCGGTGGTGCTCTTCCTGGATGAACCCAGCTCTGCCCTTGATCCCATGGGCCGTGCTGAAGTGCTGAATACTCTCCTGCGACTCAAGGAACAGGCGACCACTATCTTTCTTTCCAGCCATATCCTGGCTGATGTGGAACGGGTTTGCGATGTGGTGGGCATTATCGATAAGGGTAGGCTTGTCGTGGAATCGGGGGTGGATGAACTGCGGCAGCGTTTTGCCCATTCACTTTTTGAGGTGGAGTTTGAGGAGATGGCCTCTCCTTTTGTGGCCATGCTGGAGCGGTTGCCCTGGGTGCAGAAAGTTGATGTAGCTGAGGGCAGCAATAGTTCCAGGTTCATTGTTCGGGCCCGCGATGTGGCCGCAGCCAAGCGCGAATTGCCGAGGCTGATAGCCGAGAGCGGGCTTACGCTCCGGCAGTACCAGTCGGTTCTGCCCACTCTGGAGGATGTCTTTATTGAGTTGGTGGGCAGAAAGGGAGATTGATGGCGGGGTTTGCCGTTTTATTGAGGAAGGAACTGAAGCAGCAAGTCAGGACCTACCGGTTTTTGATAGTAGCTGCCGTCTTCCTTTTCTTTGGCCTGGGGACCCCTCTGCTGCTCCATTACCTGCCCCGGCTTGTCCCGGCAGAGGACATGTTCAATATCACTATCCCCGAATTCACCGCCGTGGATGCGGTTCAGGAGTACCTGAGCAATTTTGGCCAGGTGGGGCTGTTGGCTGCCATCCTGGTGACTATGGGCATGGTGGCCAGAGAGAGAGAGTCGGGCACTGCGGCTATGATCCTCAGCAAGCCCGTGGGCCGCGGTGCTTTTGTGACTGCCAAGCTGGCTGCCCTGACGCTTGTCTTTACTGCAGGTATAGCTCTGGGCAGCCTTGGCTGCTATGCTTATACTCTGATCATCTTCGGCAACCCGGGCGGGTCGAATTTCCTTGTGGCTAACGTGGTGGCAGGGCTTTACCTGCTGGTTTGTCTGGCTGTGACCCTGATGTTCAGTTCGTTTTTCAGGAGCCAGTTGGCTGCAGGTGGACTGGCACTTGTTTTGCTTATTGTCATGGCATTGACTGCAGGACTCCCTGTTATGAAAGATTACAGCCCCGGTGCGCTTCTGAAATGGGCAAATGATATTGCTGCAGGGAGCGGGACACACCCTTGGGGAGCCCTGATAGTGAGCCTGCTAGTCATAGCGCTGACTCTCATCATCGGCTGGCGAGTCTTCAGGGGAAAAGAACTCTAGACTACTAGCAGCGTCAAGCAAAAACCCCACATGCAAGCCCTATATTGCTACAGAATCATAGCAGCGAAGCAACCTACAGAGTTCCCTCAGATCGCTTCGCTGCCCCTTTGGCTCGCCTTGACAAAGAAAATAATCAACCCCTGCGGAGAATCTGCGCTCACATTATGAAATTACGAAAGCAGAGCAACGATTCTCCGGATTGTGCAGGGCAAAGGATCGGATTGTGTCTTAGGCTTTCCCGATTCTGAATACCTTTGTCCCGCAGGACGGGCATGTGCCGCTCACAGCAGCCCGATTGTTCTTCAAAGTGACCTGTTTGGGTGCTTTGATCTCCACCTTCTTCTTGCACTTTACGCAATAGGCTTGGGGCATTCTTTCCCTCCTCCTTTATTTTGCTGGTGTCCTCCTAGCACTTTTGTGCTGGCATGGTACACTGTGCGAATGATATGCACATGACACATCAATTGTCAAGAGGGAAATGTGCATATGTGCATATTGCCCCCTGAGTAACAGCGCGAGGCTTGTCCCCATCAGACAAGTTCCTTGCCCGCACTGAATGCTTTGGCTATGACTTCTCCCAGAGCCTGATATCGTGCTGCCGGACTGGTGACATAGGTCAGCGGCTTAATCTTGGTGACGTCTGGTTTGCCACTGGTGAGGCAGCTCTCGGAAACGTGTGTTTCCTCGATTCTGCCGATAACCAGCGAATGGCTGTCGAGGTCCAGGATGTGTATGACCTTGCATTCCAGATTGACAGGACACTGCTCGATAAGAGGAGCGTTACCCAGCTTTCCGTAAAACACTTTGAAATGGCAGACTTCTGCTTTATTGGCTTTGGAGCCCGATACAATGCCGCAGTAGTCTGTCTCCTTCACCAGGTCAACGGAAGGTATATTGACAGAGAAGGTCATGTGCTGCCTGATGCCTTTGAGTGTATGATGCTGATGGCGTATGGCTGCTGAGATCATCGGTGGCTCGCCGTTGGCGATGCCACCCCAGGCAACTACCATGAAATTTGGCTTGCCATCGACATTTGCCCCCACCAGCATTGCGGGCATTGGGTAAACCAGCGTTTGAGGGCCCATCAGTGCCTTGCCCATAAATCATCCTCCTTTCTCATGATGTAACGTCCCGCAGGTGAAGCAGATTACCGATGAGTGGTTAAAGCGTTGAGACAGCCAATTCTAGCACGACCCTGTACCATCTGCATCCAGACCCTGGAATTCCCGCGTTAGCGGGGAGGACATGGAAAGAGAATCCGACTTCGGTGGCTGCAGCGAAGACCAGGGTGTGAGTGTGTGGGGTGGTGAGGCCAGTCTGACTTGACAGCGAAGGGTCTGCCTGCATAGAGTAGCCCTGACGAAAGGCTATGAAGATGAAGGCAGCGGTATTATACCACCCCAAAACACCATTGCAGGTGGAAGAGGTTATCGTGGGCGATCCACGGGATAATGAGGTGCTGCCGTGTGACCACCGGTGTCGGCAGTGTTATCAACAGGGCTGGACTGCGGGCAATCAGGCTGTGTCGCAACTCAGTCCGTAGTGTCGTATTATTTGAGCTGGCAAAAGAGGGCTGGAGGTGCTTTATGGCCAAGAGCAACACGCTGCTGGGCGGTTGTCGTGTTCTTGATCTGACTGATGAAAAAGGGCTTTTGTGCGGTAAGGTACTGGGGGACTTCGGGGCTGATGTCATCAAGGTAGAGACACCCGGGGGCGACTCCGCCCGGAACATCGGCCCTTTCTACAAGGACATCCCTGACCCGGAGAAGAGCCTCTTCTGGTTTGCGGCTAATACCAGCAAGAGGGGTATCACTCTGAACATTGAGACGCCCGACGGCAAGGACTTGTTTCAGAGATTGGTGAAAACTGCCGACATCGTGGTCGAGTCCTTCGAACCAGGCTACATGGATTACGTCGGGTTGGGGTACGCCGACCTCAAGAAGGTGAAGTCCGATATCATACTAACCTCGATCACCCCATTTGGCCAGACCGGCCCTTACGCCCACTATCAGGCCACCGATCTCATCGGCGCCGCCATGGGCGGCATGGCCCGGATCCTGGGCGACCTGGGACGCCCCCCGGTGCGCATGGGAGCCGATCCCCAGTCCTATTTCCACGCCGGTCTGCAAGGCGGGCTGGGCTCGATGATGGCTTACTATCACAAGGAGATGACCGGGGTGGGGCAGCACGTGGACGTCTCTATGCAGGATGCGGTGGAATTGACGCTGATGGTTGCCGTCGAGATCTACGACATACTCAAGGCGAACCTGGTAGGCCTGGGGCAGTTCTTCGTGTCGGTCAGGCCGCAGGCAGGCCCGCTTTTCACCCGCACCGTTGTCCCGTGCAAGGATGGCTATGTCACCCTCATGTTCGGTGGCGGGGCCTTTGCCGGATCATCGCAATCATCCAGGGCATTGGTGGACTGGGCCAACTCTGAGGGATACGCCCTGGAAATGAAGGACTTCGATTTCCCCACCATGTGGGATGCGGCCACCATAACTCAAGAGGAGAGCGACACCCGCAATTCTTACGTCGCTAAGTTTCTGATGACCAGGACCAAAGCGGAACTGTACGAAGAGGCAATCAAGAGGGGAATCCTGCTGGCCCCCTGCGCTACCTTCGAGGATGTCCTCAAGAACGCCCAGTTGGAGGCCCGGGGCTTCTGGGAGATGGTGGAGCACCCGGAATTGGGCGAGACAATAAAGTACCCCGGAGCGCCCGTCAAGATGAAAGAGACGCCGTGGAAGATTCACAGGCGGGCTCCTCTCATCGGAGAGCACAACGAGGAAGTCTACGGGAAGGAACTCGGTCTCTCCAAAGAGCAGGTGACTATACTCAAAGCGAACGGTGTCATCTGATCCCGGGGATCAGCTTAAAGGAGGATGAAATGGCAAAGCAGATATTTGAAGGGTTGAAGGTAGCTGATTTCAGTTGGGCGGCAGCCGGGCCTCAGGTCAGCCGCGAACTGGCCGAGCATGGAGCCACTGTGGTCGTCATCGAGAACCACCGGCACTTGAGCCCGCTGAGAACGTTTGCCCCATTCAAGGATGCCAGGCCGGGCATTGACCGCAGTGCGTTCTACGCAGAATACAACACCAACAAGCTATGCATAGCCCTGGATATCACGAAGCCCAGGGGCAAAGAGATAGCTCTGAAACTGGTCAAATGGGCCGATATTGTCTCTGAAAGCATGAGTCCGGGCACCATGGCCGACCTGGGACTGGACTACGAAAGCTGCCGCAAGGTGAACCCCGGAGTGATATACCTGAGCACTTGCCAGCAGGGAAGCAATGGCCCGCATCGCCTCTTCAAGGGAGTCGGCCACCATGTCAACGCCGTAAGCGGCTACTCCTCCACGACTGGCTGGCCGGACAGCGACCCTACGATGATATTCAGCGCCTATTCTGACTTCATTGCCCCGTGGTACTCACTGATCGCCATCATGGGAGCACTTCTGAAGCGGCGCAAGACAGGCAAGGGCATGTACATCGAGCAGTCCCAGATGGAATGTGGGGTCACCTTCCTGGGGCCTCACGTGCTGAACTGCGCGGTGAATGGAAGAGACATGAAGCGTCGCGGCAATCGTGACTTCTATATGAGTCCCCACGGCGTCTATCCCTGCCGCGGCGGCGACCGCTGGGTAGCCATTGCTGTGCAGAACGAGGAACAGTGGCAGTGTTTCTGCGACGTGATAGGCAATCCGGAGTGGACCAGAGACCCCAAGTTCACCACCATCCTCAACCGAAAACAGAACGAGGATG
>JAPLHP010000098.1 GCA_026389585.1 Chloroflexota bacterium
ACCCTGGGCAGGAAGCTGGCTAGCTCCACCAGCTCGTGGTAATGGGTGGCAAACAGGGTCTTGGCGCCAAGCCCGGGATAGCTGTGGATATACTCGGCGACGGCGCGGGCAATGGAAAGCCCATCATAGGTGCTGGTGCCCCGCCCGATCTCATCCAGGATGATCAGGGAACGATAGGTGGCATTGTTGAGGATATTGGCTGTCTCCACCATCTCCACCATAAAGGTGGACTGGCCGGCAGCCAGGTCTTCCTGAGCCCCAATCCTGGTGAAGATGCGATCCACCAGACCAATGGCGGCAGAGTCCGCCGGCACAAAACTGCCCACCTGGGCCAGCAACACGATGACGGCCACCTGACGCAGATAGGTAGATTTGCCAGACATATTTGGTCCGGTGAGGATGATCATCTGGGAATCCTTGTTGGAGAGAAAAGTATCGTTGGGTATGAAGCTTCCATCACTGAGGCTTCGTTCTACCACTGGATGACGTCCTCCACTGATGGAAATGACATCGTCGTTGTTCAGATTGGGACGGCAGTAGTTGTACCGCACCGCCACCTCAGCCAGGCTGGAGAAAACGTCGAGATGCGCCAGGGCATCGGCCACAGCCAGGATACTCTCCCCCCAACCGCCGACCTGATGGCACACCTGACGGAAGAGATCAGCCTCCAGCTCAGCCATCTTCTCCTGGGCATTGAGGATCAGCGACTCATACTCCTTCAGTTCCACTGTGAAGAAGCGCTCCGCCCCGGAAAGCGTCTGCTTGCGGATGTAGTCGGACGGCACAGAGGCCAGATTGGACCGGCTCACTTCAATGTAATAGCCAAAAACCCTGTTGTAGCCCATCTTGAGAGACTTGATCCCCGTGCGCTCCCTCTCCTGACGTTCCAGGTTAGCCAAGTACTGCTTGGCATCCTTTGATGCACTGCGGAGTTGGTCGAGCTCTGGTGAAAAGCCCGGCTTTATCACCCCACCATCGTCCAGGGTTGCCGGAGCGTCATCGGCAACAGCCTGAGAGATCAGAGCGACAACCTCATCGCAAGTTTGGAGCTTGGCCACCAGCCATTCGGGAGTGCCGCCTTCCGCGAGGACAGCCTTTATCTGGGGAATAACCTCCACGTTATGCCGCAGCGTTACCAGTTCCCTGGGGTTGGCATGGCCACCCCTCACCCTGTTGACTAAACGTTCCAGGTCGCCTATCTGATGCAGCAAAGAGATGACCTTACCACGGGCAATGGTATCGTTATGAAACTTCTCCACCACATCCTGCCGCTCCACCAACTGAGCCAGATCCAAAAGGGGATGCCCCAGCCATCTTCTGATCAACCTGCCACCCATGGGAGTCTGGGGGAGGTCGATGACGGAGAGGATCGAACCAGCAGTAGTACCTGAACGACTGCTCTCGAAAAGTTCCAGATTCCGCCGCGTCTGGGCATCCAGCATCATATACTGCTCAGTGGAGTAAGTGCTCAACTGAGTCAGCAGTGCCAGAGCACCTTTCTGGTTTTCCTGAAGGTAGTGGAGGATGGCTCCGGCCGCCCTGATAGCCAGAGGGAGGTGGGCACAGCCATACCCCTCCAGAGTGGCCACGCCGAAGTGATCCAGAAGGCCCTGGCGCGCTGTTTCCACATCAGACCAGTATTCGTCAACTGGGCTCACTGAGCCAAGCCGCGATAGATCAGGGAAATCCAGATTACGGGGAATGAGGATTTCCGAAGGGTGCAATCTCTCCAATTCAGGAAGAAGGCGATCTACAGGAACCTCAGTAGTGGCGAATTCAGACGTCGTTATATCAACGTGAGCCAACCCTGCTCGATCATTATCGATAACCACGCTGGCAAGATAGTTATTGGCCGTTCCCTCAAGGAGGCTGGGCTCGATGACCGTCCCCGGCGTCACCACCCGCACTACATCCCTCTCCACCAGACCCTGACCCGGAGGGCTCAGTTGTTCGCAGATAGCCACCTTATAGCCCCGATTGATGAGCCTGGCCATGTAGTTGTTCAGAGCATGGTATGGGATGCCAGCCATGGGAAACCTCTGTCCTTTGCCCATCTCCCTGGAGGTAAGGGTGATCTCCAGCAACTTGGAGACCAGCCTGGCATCCTCATCAAAGGTCTCGTAGAAATCACCCAGGCGGAAGAGGACAATGGCCTCGGGGTATCTCTGCTTTATCCTCAAATATTGCCGTCGGACGGGGGTCAACTTTGCCTCGCCATCTTTGCCATATTCTACTATGAAGCTCGTAATTCTAAGCAAGTTTCACATGGCAACGCCGAAAACGGTGATTGAAGAACAATCAGGCTTTCTGGGGTTCCACTCTTACAGCACAGACCTTCAGTTCAGGTATCCTGGCCATCAGGTCCAGAGCAGGATTGGTCAGCACGTTCATAGGACTATCCGCAGAGTGGAAGGCCATGTTCACCACACCCATAAGCGAGGCAGAAGTCACCTTGGCTTTAGCAGTAACCCCTCCCCGACGGGATATTACTTTCACCATCTCCCCATCAGCTATCCCCAGCTTTTGGGCATCTGCCGGATTTATCTCCACCAGTTCCTCACTCCGCAGCCTGCTCAGACTCTTTGACTTACCTGTCATGGTGCTGGCGTGATATGGTCTCCGCTCTGTGGTTAGTATCAAGGGATATTCCTCATCAGGCGCCTGCGCCGAGGGCTTGTACTCCAATGGCGCAAACCTCCCCCTGCCTCTAGCAAAGGTGTCCTTATGAAGTATCGGTGTCCCGGGATGCCCCACCACAGGGCAAGGCCATTGTATACCACCCTTCTCTATACGCTGATAAGTGATTCCACCATAGCTCGGTGTCAGCCGCGATATCTCTTCCATGATCTGCGAAGGCCTTTCATAGTCAAACCCCTTACAGCCCATCTTCTTCGCTATCTGAGCGGTGATCCACCAGTCAGGTTTCGAGTCACCCAAAGGCTCAATTGCCTGGCGCACCATCTGCACCCTCCGCTCCGTATTGGTGAAGGTGCCCTCCTTTTCGGCAAAGCTGGTGGCCGGCAACACCACATGGGCCAGCCGAGCGGTCTCTGTCAAAAAGATATCCTGAACCACCAGAAACTCCAGCTTCTCCAAAGATGTCTGGATGCGTCTGGCATTGGGCTCACTGAGTACCGGGTTGTCACCAACGAGGTAGATCGCCCTTGCCGGCCCCAGATAAGCAGCCTCATATATCTGAGACAGCGTCCGCCCCTTACTGGCACTCAATGTGCTGCCCCAGGCCTCCCCAAATTTCTTCCGTGTGTCTGGATCAGCCACAGGTTGGTACCCGGTATAGAAATCGGGTAAGGCACCCATATCACAAGCGCCCTGGAGGTTGTTTTGAACCCTCAGTGGATTCACCCCTGTCGATGGCTTACCTATATTGCCAGTGAGCATGGCCACGTCCGCCACAGCCAGTACATTGTCCATCCCATGAGTGTACTGCATGATCTCTCCATTGTAGATGATCATCGCTGGCTTCTGAGTGGCATACATCCGCGCCGCCGCAGCTACCAGCTCCGCCGATACTCCAGTCACCTTCTCCACAAATCCCGGATGGAAGGACTTCAGTGAATCCAGGAAGGCCTCAAAATTCTCGGAACGTTCCCGCAGGAAGGATATATCCAGCAACCCCTCATCAACAATGAACCACATCATCCCCATGAGTAAGGCTACGTCGGTTCCGGGACGATGCTGAAGCCAAAGGTCTGCGAGACGGCATAGGGTTATTCCTCTTGGATTGGCTACTATGAGCTTCCCGCCCTGACGCAGCGCTCTCCTTATTTCCACGGCTATTACCGGGTGTGTCTCTGTAGTGTCACTGCCAATAGCCAGAATACAGGCAGCTTCTCCAATTTCGCCGATGGAATTAGTCATAGCATCACTGCCGAAGCTCCTGATCAGGCCTTCCATCGTCGGCGTATGACGGAGCCGGGCGCTGTAGTCAATATTGTTGGTACTCATCACCACACGGGCAAATTTCTGGATCACATAGTTGTCCTCATTGGTGCATTTGGCCGAGGCGATCGCCGCAAATTGATTGCCTTTGTACTTGGCAAGTCTATTGGCCACCACCTCAAGCGCCTCTTCCCACGTGACTGCAACGAACTCGCCATTCCTCTTGACCAGAGGCGATGTCAGGCGGCTACCATCATATACAAAGTCCAGGCCAAATTTGCCTTTAACACAGGCCTGCCCTTTATTGACAGCACTATCCCTGTTCGGAACAGAATTGATGATCTTGCCACCTTTGATCTGTATATCAAGCTGACACCCCACCCCACAGTAAGGACAGGTCGTCGTCATCTCACGATCCGGTTGCCCTACCCACTTGTTTCCCCGCTCTAATAATGCACCCGTGGGACAGGCATCTACACAAGCGCCACAGAACTGACAATTGGCATCTTGAAGCAGGAGCTCATCTGGAGGGGTAATTACGTGGCATTCTAGACAGCGCATGGCTTCGTCAATTGCCACATCACGGCCAAATCCATGCTCCGCCTCCTCAAAGCTCTTAGCGCTGGTCTCGGGAGAAAGCCGTGAGAGCGCAGCCAATTTCTCTACAAGGAAGCTTTCCTCAAGCCAGTACATGGCTTCCTCTGGAGGAACCAGCGACTCTGAGATATCCCCCTTCCCGCCAAGATAGCGATCAATCGCCTCGGCCGCCTTTCTGCCGGCTGCTATGGCCTCAATGACCGAGGCTGACCCGCTGGTACAGTCACCCCCGGAGAAGACGCCCTGGCGACTAGTCTTCATATCAGCATCAACTTCCACTGTGTTTCCCCGTCCCAACTTAACCTTGAAATCCCTGGAGACCTCCGGACGCTGCCCAATAGCTGTAATCAAGGTATCCATTTCGGTAGCGTATTCACTCCCCTTAATCGGAACCGGGCTGCTCCTGTCGCTGGCATCTGGTTCCCCCAGCTCCATTCGGAGCAATTCCAGCTGCAGGTTGCCATCCTTCCGGGTCAGTTTGGACGGAGCAGCCAGACAGACGATCTCCACGCCCTCCTCCATTGCAGCATCAATTTCCTCGGAACGGGCTGGCATTTCCACCCGGGTGCGGCGGTAGAAGATCGTCACCTTCTTTGCTCCCAGGCGTAACGAGACACGGGCCGCGTCAATGGCCACATTTCCCCCTCCGACCACTCCTACCCTTTGACCCAGATTGATTCGCTCTCCCAGATTGACACGGCGGAGAAACTCGACTGACTCAATAACTCCAGATAGTGTTTCCCCCTCCATTGCCAAGCGCATCCCTTGATGAGCACCAACAGCAAGAAAGATGGCCTCGTATCCCTGATCGAAGAGCGGATCGATTGCCTCGATTCGGGTATTCAGCTTGATCTCTACACCAGCACTACTGATATCTTCGATCTCACTCCCCAATACCTTCCGGGGCAGGCGATACTCTGGAATACCCACCCTCATCATCCCGCCGGGTTCAGGAAGGGCATCGAAGACCGTAACGCTATGCCCCAGCTTGGCCAGATAATAGGCAGCAGTGAGGCCTGCCGGTCCGGCTCCTACAACCGCCACCTTCTTCTCAGTAGGCGGCAGCTTCTTAGATCGTTTCTTCCAGGAATCGTCATTGTCAAAGGCAAAGCGCTTCAGCATTCTGATACATATAGGCTTGTCAACCTCCTGACCACGCTGGCAGGCCGTCTCACAGGGATGAATACAGACACGCCCCAGCGAGCCAGGGAAGGGAACCTTCTCTCGAATCACCGCCAGAGCAGCGCCAAGCCTCCCTCTGGCAATAAGCCGCACATAGCGAGGGATGTCTATCCCGGAAGGGCAGGCCCTATAGCAAGGATAGGCAAACCCTATCGCCTTGGCCCCTCTTATTTCCTCACAGACACGGACACAGCGTTCACAGAGGATACACAGGTTATGGTCCCGAATAAAGAAAGGACTATCGGTCCGCAGGGGCAATTTCTTTGGAATATAAGGCGGGAGTCCTTCTATACCGATGTGATCTACAGCCCTCTGCAATTCGCAGTTGCCATTCTTGGGGCACGTGACACATCGTTCCTCAACTGCAGCCTGCCGGAGACAGATATCAAAGGGACCGCAGCGCTTGCGGCGGTCACAGGTAAAGCATGTGTTGGGGTGTCGGCGCAGAATAGCCGCCAGGTTCCTTCGGCGCAAATACATTAGCTTTGGCGTGTCGGTCTGAACCACCATGCCTTCAGAAACAGGAGTAAGACAAGAAAGAATAATCTCCCCGCCTGCTTCTGCCACGCAAATTTGGCAGGCTCTGTCAGGCACCTCCGCCGCCAACGGCTTCAGCCCGGGACAAGCGCAGAGCGCTGGAATGTAGATTCCAGCATCTATAGCGGCTTCAAGAATAGTCGCGCCCCTTTTTGCCCTGACACTTTGCCCGTTTATGTTTAAGGCAATACCGGCCAGGTTATTGTCCACCTTCATGCCACCAACCTCAATCATTCTCCATTCTCTAAGCGCAAGTTGAAGGAGCAAGCTCCCCCGATTGCCGTATTCTATCACCCACGCGAACTGGCCTTCAAATCACTCGATTGCCAGTTACCTATTTCACAGCCCTGGTTAGCGTTTGACAGTGTTAGTCAGGCAAGTTTACAATGGGAACAGGGTCGAAGTATCTGATAGGTATATTTCTATCAGAGGTTAAAGAATATCAGGCCAGACTTGGTAATGACTTGGCATGAGCAAGTCTTGGGAGGTGGGTTATGAGGAATTTAGGTGCATTGGAGATCGGTCTTATCGTAGTTGCCGTCGTACTTATCTTCGGGGTGGGGAAGCTGGGGCAGATCGGTGGCGCATTGGGCAAGAGTATACGCGAGTTCCGCAGGGAAAAGGACAAAACAGATGACCTCCCCCAATCCACCATGATAGAATCCAAAGGCGAAAAGACTCTCATTCAATCAGCAGCGGCAAAACCCGCGAAGGAGAAGTTCTGCCCTGGCTGCGGTGCAAAGATATCTGAGAATGCCAAGTTCTGCATGGAGTGCGGGGCAAAGATGGAAGACTACAGGTGAAGGGTCTCCGGCAGTACCATCCCGCGCTCCGAGGATAGAGTAAAGGCCCACAGCTATACATCCCCCTCCTTTGACTCAACCAAGGAAACCCTGAAGCCCAAACAATTCTTCCTTCAACAGTGAGCGGGCATGAGGTAATATGGATTTTTTGGGTATAGGTGGCCCAGAGTTACTCCTTATCCTCCTCCTCTTCTTCATATTCTTCGGTCCATCCAAGTTGCCTGAGATTGCTGGCATGATAGGCAAAGCCATGCGCAAGCTCAAACAGGCGTCGGCAGAAATGAACAAGAACCTGCAAGAGATAGCGGACGAAGTCAAGGAGACCGGCAAGGACGCTAACAGCACTGTTTCCGGCAACACAGGGTTGCCCAAAGACCTCAAGGATATCGCGAAGGAAATGGGCGACGTGGCAAAAGAGGTCAACACTTCTGTGGGGTCTGCCACGGGACTCACCAAGGATGTCAGGAAGGCCTCCAAGGAGATAGCATCTGTTGCCAAAGAGGCAAGTAGTAATCTCGATCCGAAACAAGGTGAGATTCCGAAGAATCCAGGGAAGGAGAACCCCACTTGAGGTATCCCGGATATTCCCTGACGGGGTCTGGGGTGCCCCCAGCGTCAAGCCAATCCCCGGAAATTGGGGAATCCAGGGGGTTGACAAAGACTTCCTCAGCATTCTCGACCAGCATAGTTGATAATCTAGCCGAGTACAGCACAGACGTATGGTAGAAGCTACCAAAGGGAAGCGGGGCAAAGAGCAGAAGCTTACCCTCCTGGGTCACCTTCAGGAGATACGGCGGCGGCTCTTCTATTCGGTTATCGCCCTCATCATCACCGTTGCCATCTCCTTCTTTTTCACCAACCGCATCATCAAATTCCTGGAAGAGCCGGTGCTCGGCAAGGCCTCAATCATAGTCATCGAGATGACGGAGATGATATCCATCTGGTTCAAGGTATGCCTATACTCCGCCTTCATCATGGCCCTGCCTTTCTTCATCTACCAGTTGGTGATGTTCATCCGCCCGGCCATGACCCGCAAGGAAAGGGGCTACCTATATGCCATGTTGCCAGCAGTGGTCCTGTTCTTCCTCGCTGGCACGGCCTTTGCCTGGTTCGTTTTCCTGCCGCATGCTATCGACTTCCTCCTGACATTCGGCAGTGATCTCGCCTTATCTCAAATAAGACTGGGGAACCTGATTTCATTCGAAGTCCAGATCATCTTCTGGATGGGCGTTGTTTTTGAGCTGCCGGTACTCACGTTCTTTCTATCCAAGATAGGCATACTGACCCATCAATGGCTGGCCAAGCAGTGGAAATGGGCCTTTGTCGGCTCATTCGTGGTTGGCGCAGTGGTCACCCCTACTCCCGATCCCATAAACTGCACCATAGTCTCTATCCCTATATTCTTGCTATACTTGCTTGGCATTCTGACAGCCTGGCTCGGCCGGCGAGGCAAGAAGTCTCCAGCTTAGTGCAGTCGCATTATCATAAGGGAGTGAGTGAGCTCCGGTGAGCTTCGCGGACTTCAAATCCGTTGATGGGCACCTTCAGTGTCCATGGTGGGTTCGACCCCCATTCGCTCCCGCCAGATAAAGTTAACCAGAAGTTAACCAATTCGTCCCTCGAATCCCGCAGAGATGGCTTATCCCCCGAGACCCTAAAGTTCTATCGGGGCTACCTCAGACTTGCCACGCCTGTTGTAGGTCTCTCTGTAACCAGCCAGCAGGTTAAGCAGTTCCTGGACTCCCGACGGTGCAGCATGGCTGGCAAACATGCGTATTACCGTGTTCTAAGAGCATTCTACAACTGGCTGTACTCTCCACGGTCAGCGACGTGCCTCAATCCTTGGGACAATCCGATGAAATGGGTAGACCCGCCGAAGGTAGCCAAGCGCATGCTTCCATCGCTCAGCAAGCAGGATGTGGAAGTCCTCATAGAGAGGGCAGCGAATGTCAGAGACAAAGCCATTGTCAGCTTGTTCACAGAGAGTGGGCTTAGGCTCCCAGAACTGGCCTCCATTTGCCTCAAACTCATCTTCTACAGTTTGGCAGGGCCTTAATGGAACTCTGCATCCAGCCTATCTTCGCCCTGTCTCCCCAGGCCAAGGGCAGGATAGAACGCCTCTGGGGCACTTTCCAGGATCGGCTGGTTAGCGAGTTGCGTTTAGCCGGAGCCAGTACC
>JAPLHP010000099.1 GCA_026389585.1 Chloroflexota bacterium
CCGGCCCCCATCCACCTCTCTCCCATCTTGTTCAAGACCATTAGCCTCTTCTGTTCCTTCCTGTTCAATGTCACCGTCTCCTTCATAGGGTGACATTTTCCCTGAACGCTTAACCCCTGTCATAATCGTAGAACATCCACACTTTTACGATGCAAATCTTTGCAATATGAACCTGCTATGGTATGATTACGATGAGGATTTTATGTTTACTGCAGGCGTGCTTACTGTGAGTGACAAGGGATCGAGGGGAGAGCGTGTAGATGAGAGCGGCAAAGTGATTCAGGAATGCCTGGCCTCCCTTGGGGTAGGGCAGACGAAGTATAGCATTGTGCCTGACGAAAGGGAGGCTATTTCGGATAAGCTCAGGGAGTGGGCTGATGAGGGCCTGGATCTTATTCTCACCACCGGGGGGACCGGATTAGCGCCCAGGGATGTGACTCCGGAAGCTACGCTTGACATACTGGACAGGGTTGCCCCTGGTTTTACCGAGGCAATGCGGGCACAGGGCCTCAAGTTAACCCCTCGGGCCATGCTGAGCCGGGCTGTAGCTGGTATTCGCAAGAAAACCCTGATTATCAATTTGCCCGGCAGTCCTAAAGCGGTAAAGGAATGTCTTGAAGCAATATTGCCTGCCCTCCCTCATGCCGTAGAGACCGTTAGGGGGCAAGCGGCCGAGTGTGCCCAGAGGTAGGCGGACGGGACAGCATGCGCATTGAAATAGTCAGCCTGTTTCCAAAGATGTTTGATGGCCCTTTTGGCGAGAGCATTGTGAAGAGGGCGGTTGATCATGGCTTGGTGAGCATAGCTATTCACAATTTCCGGGATTATGCGCACGATAGACATCACACAGTAGATGATTGTCCCTATGGTGGTGGTGGAGGAATGGTACTGAAGCCCGAACCTCTTTTTGAGGCCGTGGAGTCGATTAAGGGAATGATAAATGATAGCTCTGTTCCGGTAATCCTGCTTACACCACAGGGGCGGCTCTTCTGCCATCAGATTGCGCAGGAGTTGTCAAAGCAAAGAAACCTGATTCTCATTTGCGGTCATTACGAGGGGGTAGATGAGAGGGTGAGGCAGTATCTGGTTACGGATGAGATCAGTATTGGGGAATATGTGATCACTGGTGGGGAACTGGCGGCTATGGTGGTGGTAGATGCTGTAGTCAGGTTGCTGCCTGGCGCACTGGGGTCGGAACAAGCGGCAGGGGATGATTCTTATGCCAGGGGTTTTCTGGAATATCCGCAGTATACCCGGCCGCGTGTATATAGGGGATGGGAAATACCGCCGGTGTTGCTTTCAGGAGATCATCAGGAGATTGCCAGATGGCGATGCGAGCAGGCTATCGAACGCACATTGCTGCGTCGTCCTGACCTCTTCAGAAAGGCTGTTTTGTCTGAAGAGGAGAAGAAGCTGGCAGACAGAATAAAGGCGAGAAGGGGGTTCAATTGACCAAGAATATTAGCTGGCTAGTCGAGACTAAACCCAATCCGAATATTCCTCCGATTCACCCTGGTGACAGAGTGAAGGTGAGTGTGAAGGCCAAAGAGGGCGAGAAAGAGCGCACTCAGGTCTTCCAGGGGGTGGTCATTCGGGTGCGGAAGGGTGCCAATAGTGCCAACTTCACAGTGAGGCACATGGCTCAAGGTATAGGGGTGGAGCGAACCTTTTTCCTGAATTCACCCTATGTGGAGAAGGTAGAAGTGATACAGGAGGGGGACGTGCGTCGGGCGAGGCTCTATTACCTGCGTGGTCTTAGCAGCAAGGCCACTCGCGCCAAGTTGAAGTCCAAGGCCAAAGTAGCGCCGGAGCTGCAAGTGGAGCCGCAAGAGGAACAAGAGCTTATTGTGGAACAACAGCTGGAAGGGCAGCCAGAACCGAAGGAATAATACAAGAATGGGAAGGGAGACATGGGCTATGCCGAAGTTGCCGTTAACTCGCCGATAGCTCAGCGTCGAACCTTCAGTTACAGCATCCCGCCCTCTGTCAATCTCGCTGTCGGACAAGCGCTTTGGGTCCCCTTCGGTTCCAGGGTGCTTCAAGGTATCGTCTTACAACTGACCAACTACCCTGGAGTTGAGGAAACGAGAGAGGTAGTTGGTGTTATAGATCCCCACCCCCTCCTCTCACCCGTTCAGATTGAACTGGCTCGCTGGATAAGCGAGTATTATCTAGCCCCTCTTTTCGATGCTGTTGCCTTGATGCTTCCACCGGGGTTTGAGCGGAGGCTGGTCACCTACTTCCATTTATCTCCCGAGTATTCTTCGGTGGCTTCTGCTTCACTTACCCCTGAAGAAAGTCAACTGCTGAACCTCCTGGAGGGAGGGGGAAGGATAGCTCTGGGAGTGTTGGAGAGGGCTCTGGGTAAGAAGAAGGCCAAGTTGGCCCTGGGGCAGCTCCTCAGCAAGGGATTGGTGACCAGGAGCCAGGAGATGGAAGGGGTGAGGGTAAAGCCCAGGGTTCTACCTTATTTACACCTGGGAGTTGATGTTGAGGCAGCAAGACAGGAGGCGAGGCGCCTGGTTGCCAGAGCTCCGAAGCAAGCGGCACTGCTCGAGTTCCTCGCAAGCAGACGGAATTCCGTTTCTCTCGAAGAAGTCAGGAAAGCGGCTCATTTTACCCCTGCCGTAGCCAGGGCATTGCAGGGCAAAGGGTTGATTTCCATAGAGCGTGTCCAGGTGTGGCGTGATCCCCTTTTGGATCGCAGCTTCTCTCCCAGTGCTCCCCCACCCCTTACTGCGGCACAGGAAGCAGCTTTAGATCAGATTCGTATCAGCTTGAAGCAGCCAGTGGTGGGCAGCCCGGCGGTGTTTCTTCTTCATGGGGTCACCGGCAGCGGCAAAACAGAGGTCTATATGCAAGCTCTGGCAGAAGCCGTGACTCTGGGCAAGCGCGCTATTGTCCTGGTGCCGGAGATATCGCTTACGCCGCAGACGATCGAGCGTTTTGCCTCTCGCTTCCCCCATCGAGTGGCTGTTCTCCATAGCAAACTGTCTCTGGGGGAGCAATTTGATGAGTGGCAAAGGATAAGGGAAGGAGCTTTCGATGTAGTCATCGGTCCTCGCGGGGCGATCTTTGCCCCTCAGCCGGATCTGGGGCTCATTATTATCGATGAGGAACATGAGTGGAATTACAAGCAGCAGGAGCAATCGCCCCGCTACCATGCCCGGGAAGTGGCTCTCAAGCTGGCGGAACTCAGTGGCGCGGTGACCATCCTTGGCAGTGCTACGCCCGATGTCGAAACTTACTATCGCGCTCAGACAGGCAGATACAGATTGCTGCGACTCCCTCAGCGGATCACCTTGAGGGGGGAGTCACCCCTCCCTGAGGTGAAGCTGGTGGATATGCGTGAGGAGCTTAAGGCAGGAAACCGGAGCATCTTCAGTCGATTGTTGAGTAGGGCCGTAGCCGAGACTTTGTCTGCCCAAGAGCAGGTTATCCTCTTCCTCAATCGGCGGGGCACTGCCACTTTTGTCCAGTGCCGGAATTGTGGTTTTGTACTGAGGTGCCATCGCTGCGACTTAGCGCTGACGTATCATGCTGAGGAGGAGACACTGGTCTGTCACCAGTGCAACTACAGAAAGCCGGTTCCCACGGTCTGCCCCGAGTGCTCAAGCAGGCGGATCAGATTCCTGGGTATAGGAACCCAGAGGGTGGCAGAGGAGATAGCCCAAGCCTTCCCTGAAGCGAGGTTACTACGCTGGGACCGTGACGCCACCGGAGGGAAAGACGCACACGAGAGGATCCTGAACAAGTTCCTCTCTCATCAGGCGGACATCCTTATCGGGACGCAGATGATTGCCAAGGGGCTGGACCTGCCCCTGGTAACCCTGGTGGGGGTAATCTCGGCTGACACGGCGCTTCATTTTCCTGATATTCGCTCCTGTGAGCGCACCTTCCAACTCCTGAGCCAGGTGGCGGGGAGGGCCGGACGCGGTTCCAGTCCGGGGCGGGCTGTGGTGCAGACATATACTCCGGAGCACTATGCCATTACCAGTGGCGCAAGGCAAGATTATGCCTCCTTCTACCGTCAGGAGATCGGCTATCGGCGGCAGTATAAGAATCCTCCTTTCAGCCGGTTGGTTTCTCTTGTTCATACGCATACTAATGCTGAGATGTGCCGTCACGGGGCGGAGAGAATGCATCAGCGACTAATGGCAAAGAGGAACTCTGAGGGTATAGATGTAAACCTGATCGGTCCTTCCCCAATGTTCTTCGGGAGGATACGAGGGCGATACCGGTGGCAGATCATATTGCGGGGCGCTGATCCCACCCGTCTCCTGGCCGGCCTGCCTTTGCCGCGAGGCTGGGTAGTGGACGTCGATCCGATTGGCCTGTTATGATGACCTCTTGTGTCCTGTGCGAAGGCAAGTGATTGACAAAGGAGGGCGACGATGTTTTGCAGGAACTGCGGGAAAGAGATAACAGATAATACGGCATTCTGCCCCAATTGCGGTACAAGGCTGGCGGCAGAGTCGATGGAAGGCATATCACCGAAATCGAGGTTGGCTGCTACTCTGTTTGCCTGGTTCCTGGGGCAATTCGGGGCACATCGGTTCTATACGGGCAAGATTGGCACGGCAGTCGTAATGCTTGTTATGGGTATCGTGGGGTGGGCCACCATATGGATCTTTGGCCTGGGATTGATTCTTCTTATACCTGTGTGGATCTGGGCGCTGGTCGACTTCATCTATGCGGTATCAGGATATGCCAAGGATGCTGAAGGTAGGATCATTAAGCACTGGTAGGATCAGCCAGGTCTTGCCAGAAGCCATCTCTCGGATGTCATTCTAGCCAGTCCGTAGATTTGCGGGTTCGATCGCACAAACCTATAATTCTTCTTGTGAGACTATACATTTCCAGGAGGCTTCAGGATGGCGGTTTTGCCACTCCGTTTTGCTCCTGACCCAGTGTTGCGACGGAAAGCCAAGCGAGTAAGCAACCTCGATGGGTCGGTACAGAAACTGATTGACGATATGCTGGAGACTATGCCGGCCGCCTGTGGTGTGGGATTGGCTGCTCCACAGGTTGGCATTTCTCTGCGAATAGCTGTGATCGGACTCCCTGATGAGGAGCCCATCGTGCTGGTTAATCCGGAGATCGTCAGGAGGTCAGGGGAGCGCGTTTTAGAGGAAGGCTGCCTCAGCGTACCGGGATACAGAGGGGAGATTAAACGCTCGGTTTCAGTGATAGTCAAGGCACGCGATCGCAGTGGGAAAGAGACTCGCATAAAGGGTACAGAGCTCATGGCCCAGGTTCTGGAACATGAATTGGACCACCTCAATGGGGTGCTGTATATAGACCACCTGAAGAGTACGGATGAGCTGTATAAAATTGAGCCTGAAGAAGAGCAAGGCTTATGACCAGGGTTTCTTTGGGGAGGGATGTCCCTTCGATACTGGCGGGGGCAGCGGATCTTCTTGTTCGAGAGGGCATCGATTCTTATCTCGTTGGCGGATACATTCGTGACACGTTGCTCGGTCGGGCTACCAGTGACATTGATATAGCCGTGGCAGGGGCGGCTCCACAAGTGGCACAGAAGCTGGCGGAGGCGCTTCATGGCAGGTATGTGCTTTTAGATGAGGCCAACGGGATAGCCAGGGTAGTAGTGACTGTCGGTGACGCAGCCGGAGAGGCTCAGTGGCATCTTGACATCTCAACTATTCGAGGAAGCATTGAGGCAGACCTTTCCCGCCGCGACTTCACCATCGATGCTATGGCGATTGATTTGAGGGAAGCGGGAGAGGGCAGCTCTGCTTCCTTGATTGACCCCTTCCAGGGGAAGCGAGACCTGGAGAAGAGGTTAATCAGAGCAGTGGGTGATACTGCCTTTGAAAATGACCCGGCCCGCCTGATAAGGGCGGTGAGGCTGGCAGCGGGATATGGTTTTACGATAGAGGGGGAGACCGAAGTCCTGCTCAGCAAACAGAGCCAGCTTATCCGCCAGGTGGCTGGTGAGAGGGTGAGAGAGGAACTCTGCCGAATACTCGCCAGCCGGAATGCGGCCCGTTTTCTATTCTATCTGGACCGCCTGGGATTGCTGACTGCCATTGTCCCTGAGCTGGCCGCGACGAAGGGGGTAGAGCAGCCCAGAGAACATTATTGGGACGTATTTCACCACTCGATAGAGACGGTAGCTGCTCTGGAACGGCTGCTAAACAGGGAGAAAGAAATTGAACTTCTTGCCCTTGCCCCGCACCTGGTGCCCCATATTGAGGGTTTTGAGGAAGAGATCGGCATTGGTGTGACCAGGGCTGTTCTGATGAAGCTGGCTGCCCTTCTCCACGATATTGCCAAGCCACAAACCAAGACTATGGAGGCGGATGGCAGGGCCCGCTTCCTGGGGCACACCAAGGAGGGGGGGGCGATAGCTGGCGGTATCCTCCAGCGGCTCAGATTCAGCAACAGAGAAACAGGAATGGTGCAGAAGATGATAGAGGCCCATCTGCGGCTGTGGCAGATGGGGGGTGACCATGGAATGCCTACCCGCCGGGCTATCTACCGCTATTTCCGTGATACTGGTGACGTAAGCATTGATATCATGTTCCTCACTCTGGCTGATTTCCTGGCCACTCAGGGACCGAATCTTGACCTGACGGAATGGAGACGGCATTGCGGCCTGATGGAGTATGTATTGTCGCAGCGTGAGGAAGATGAAGCTTTGGTGAGGCCTCCGAAGCTGCTCGATGGGGATGACCTGATGAAAATCCTTGGCCTGAAGCCTGGCCCGAAGGTGGGTGAACTTCTGGAAGCTGTACGTGAAGCCCAGGGGGCAGGCGAGATTGCGACCAGGGAAGAAGCACTGGCCTTTGCGCTGGGGCGGTTGGCTGAAGACAAACCCACTGGAAAAGTGGTATGATAAACGTAATTTGTGCCGTTTCCAGGAAGAGTATCCGAAATTAGGAACATGCAGATAACCTCATGATGCAGCGCCGACCATTGAAGAAAAGGCCGAGGATAGGCAGAATCCGTTGGTTGCTGCTGTTGATCATTGTCTTATTGGGCGCGTCCATCTGGATAATGACACCCAGTGGGAGCAGCGTTCTGCACAACAGAAGTAAGGAAGACCTGGGGTTGCGCCTGGGGCTGGATCTCAGGGGTGGAAGCGAGCTCATCTATCAGGTTAGGTTCTCGGATAATGCTTCAGTCGCCGACAAGGCGCAGGTCATGGAGGCGGTTGTCACGACTATTGAGAAGCGGGTCAATAAATATGGGGTTGTTGAGCCCATCATCCAGAAGCAGGGAGAGGACCGCATCCTGATACAGTTGCCGGGCATCGCCGATGTTAATGAGGCCAAAAGTCTCATAGAGCAGACGGCCTTCCTCGAATTCAGGGAGGTGGAAGTTAATGGCAGTAGTGCAGCCACTCTCCAGAATTATCTTGATGATCCGAGCCGTACTACATTCTTCCACAGCTCAGTGCCGGGCAGCCGTATCTTCTATATCTATAGTGGCAGCCCGGTCCCGGTAGTAATCCTGAACTTGAAGGATGGAGTTTTCACGTATACGGACAAGGATGGGAATACGGTTGATCCAGGAACACTGGGGTCGGATGTGAGCGGAGCCTACTCCTGGATGCCGGCCGTTGGGACAGGAGTAAAGCCACTCACGGGGTCCTATCTGACGAAGGCCACCGCGCAGGTCAATAGTCAAACTAGTGAAATCAGCGTTGGTATTCAATGGAATGGAGAGGGAGCGGATATTTTCAATCAGATCGCCGCGCAGCTTTATCCCTTCTATAGCTCGACTGGGTCAGACCCGCGTAATCTGCTGGGCATTGTCATCGATGGCGAGATGATCTCCAGTCCCCGGATCATGCAGGCATCCTATGAGAGTGGCAGCGCAGAGATCACCGGAAGCTTCACCTGGAAGGAGGCGCAGGTGCTTGCTGTTGAATTGACTTCAGGTCAGTTGGTAGCTCCCATAGAACAACCACTCTACGAGGAAAATATATCAGCCACTCTGGGAGCAGATTTTGTTCATAAGTCGCTGATTGCTGGGGTAATTGGGTTACTGGTGGTGATATTGTTTATGGTGCTCTATTATCGAGCGCTCGGGGTTTTAGCTGGCGTTGCCCTGCTCATTTACACCGCTCTAGTTCTTGCCATCTTCAAGCTAATACCGGTAACTCTGACCTTGGCTGGGATAGGTGGCTTTGTTGTGTCGCTTGGTATGGCAGTAGATGCTAACGTGCTTATCTTTGAGCGGATGAAGGAGGAGTTGCGTGCCGGGAGCACTATAGGAGCGGCTGCTGAAGCTGGATTCAACCGTGCCTGGTCGGCTATCCGAGACAGCAATATTACCACCTTCATTGCTTGCGCGGTCTTATACTGGCTAGGTAGCCGCATTGCGGAAAGCTCCCAGGTGAAGGGATTCGGTTTAACTTTATTCATTGGTGTAGCGGTGAGCATGTTCACTGCCATAACCGTTACCCATAGCTTGATTCGTTTTCTCATTACTACCAGGCTGGGCGGAAGGCTTTTTAGCCCGTGGATGGCACAGAAAACCGATAGTTAAGGTTTAGAGGGGGAGAGTTGTTCGATTTTGTTGGCAAGAAACGTTGGTTCTTCCTGGTATCGGCAGTAATCATCCTTGCCGGGCTTGTCTCTGTTTTCCTGCCGCATGGGTTGAAGCTGGGTGCTGACTTCGAGGAGAGTACCTCTTTTGTCCTTCGCTTTAGTCCATCTATAACCGAGGCTAGCCTAACGCAGGCTTTAGCGGAGGCTGGATATGCTGGCGGTCAAACTACCATTCAGGAGGCGACAGGAGCAGATTATGTCGATTTCACGATTCGCACTCGTCTGCTGAATGAGAAGGAGCAAAATAACTTAACGAATTCCTTAAAGCAGCTCGGCTCCTTTGAAACAAAAAGCTCTGGCCGCACTAGCGCTATAGTGGCGGCAGAAACTGTGCGCAATGCAGTTATTGCCGTAGCTGTGGCCAGCCTTGGTATTGCACTTTACATGGCCTGGGCATTCCGAAAGATGCCCAAGCCATTCCGCTATGGTACCTGTGCCATCATATCCCTGGTTCATGATCTCCTGGTGGTGTTAGCAGTTTTCTCTCTTTTCGGGAGAGTGTTTAACCTGGAGATCAACGCTATGTTTATCACTGCCTGTCTGGCTATCGTGGGTTATAGTGTTAATGATACCGTCGTGGTATTCGACCGCATCAGAGAAAACGTCAAGAAGGGCATCTCGGATGAGTTTGCAGTCACCGTCAATTACAGCCTGACTGAGACGCTTACCCGTTCTCTAAATACCACGTTGACTACCCTTCTGGCTTGCCTGGCGGTGTATCTGTTTGTGGGTGGGCCGATGGCCAGCTTCATGTTAGCATTGATGGTTGGCTTTACTTCCGGCGTCTATAGCTCTTTCCTTGCCAGCCAGCTATTGGTAGTCTGGGAAAGAGGAGAATGGTTTAAATTTCTTCCCAGAATCCCCTTGCTCCGGAGGAGCAGAGCATAGAAGGAAGACCATCAGGCGTGCCCGTCTCCAAAGAAGTCCTCGATGAAATCGCCCTCAGTGAAGCAGAGTACCAGCTCATAGTCCAGAGGCTGGGCAGGGAGCCCAGCGAGGTAGAGCTGGGGATGTTCGGCGCACTGTGGAGCGAGCACTGCGGCTACAAGCACTCCAAGCTGCTGCTGAATCTCTTTCCTACCACAGGCAAGAGGGTATTGGTCAAGGCAGGTGAGGAGAATGCCGGGGCGGTGGACATCGGCGATGGGCTGTCGGTGGTGATGAAGATGGAGTCCCACAATCACCCCTCGGCTATCGAGCCTTTCCAGGGGGCGGCCACGGGGATAGGCGGAATTGTGAGGGACATCTTCACTATGGGGGCTCGCCCCATTGCCCTGCTCAATTCTTTGAGATTCGGGCCCCTGAAGGAACCCCGCAACCGCTATCTTTTCAACGGTGTGGTGGGGGGAATCGCCGCCTACGGCAATTGTCTGGGCATCCCGGATGTGGGCGGTGAAATCTATTTCTCTCCCTTCTATTCGGACAATCCCCTGGTGAATGCCATGTGCGTTGGCATTGTTAAAAGCGACAGACTGGTCACGGCAAGAGCTGCTGGCTCTGGCAACCTTTTGATGCTGGTGGGAGCGGACACTGGCCGGGATGGGATTCACGGTGCCTCCGGCCTGGCGTCACGGACGTTTGAGAAACAAAGGGAGCTGCGCTCTGCCGTGCAGGTAGGCAATCCCTTCCTGGAGAAATTGCTCATTGAGGCCTGCCTGGAACTGGCCGAGACCGACTGGATTGTGGGGGTGCAGGACCTGGGAGCGGCTGGGCTGACCAGTAGTGCTGTGGAGTCTGCCTCCAAAGGCGGCAGCGGGATAGAGGTGGATACAGCGAAGGTCCCCCGCCGTGAGCAGGGGATGAGTCCCTATGAGGTGATGCTCTCTGAGTCCCAGGAACGGATGCTGGTTGTTGTCAGGAGAGGATGCGAAGATAAGGTCAAGGGACTTTTTGATCGCTGGGGTTTGCATTCAGACATCATAGGACAAGTCACTGATGATGGCATGGCGCGGATCACAGAGGGGGAAAGGGTGGTCGCCGATGTCCCGGTGAAACTCCTGTCAGAGCCTCCCCTCTACCGTGTCCCCTGCCGTAAACCGGTATGGCTGGCAAAACTGCAGCGCTTTGACCTGGAGACTGTGCCCGATCTTTCTCCGAAGGAATGTCAGCCGGTTCTGCTGAGGTTGCTCGAGAGCCCTGATATTGCCAGCAAGGAGTGGGTGTACCGCCAGTATGATCATCAGGTACAGACCAACACGGTGGTGCCTCCCGGAGGCGATGGGGCGGTGCTGCGCATCAAGGACACTATGAAGGCGATTTCCCTGACCGCTGATGGAAACGGACGATACTGCTATCTGGACCCCTTTAATGGTGGGGCGATGGCAGTGGCTGAAGCGGCCCGTAACCTGGTCTGCACCGGGGCTGAGCCGCTGGCTATTACTGACTGCCTCAATTTTGGCAATCCGGAAAGGGCCGATATCTATTATCAGCTCAAGGAGTGTATAAGGGGAATGGCTGCGGCCTGCCGCCGACTCAATGTCCCCGTCATCAGCGGCAATGTGAGCCTGTACAACGAGACGAAGGGCCGAGCTGTTTATCCTACCCCTGTGGTAGGGATGGTAGGTTTGATTGATGATGTGGATAGATACTGCACCAGCGGCTTTAAGAATGAGGGCGACCTGGTATTTCTCCTGGGAGACCTGAATGAAGGCGGGCTGGCGGGGAGTGAATATCTGGAACTGGTACACGGGTTGGTGCTCGGCAGGCCCTTGATAGACCTGGGATTGGAAAAAGGGGTGCAGCGATGCTGCCTTTCGCTGATCCGGAGCGGTGTGATCAAATCTGCTCATGACTGCTCTGATGGCGGGCTGGCAGTGGCCCTGGCTGAGTGCTGCTTCTTCGGAGGCATCGGGTTCAGAGGGGGTTGGAAGATCAGAGGCAGGTTAGATGCTGCTCTTTACGGTGAGATGCCTTCGAGGTTTGTGGTATCGGTGGCCCCGGCGAGGGTGGCTGGCCTGAAGAGGGAAGCAACCCGGCATGGCATCGGTGTGAGAAGGCTGGGGTCAGTGGGAGGCAAGAAGTTTATAATTGAAGGGCTCATCGACGTCAGGCTAGAGCGGGCAAGGGGAATGTGGCATGATGGACTGGAGAGGACGTTGAGGGAGGCTTCAAAGATACGAGATGGTGAAAGCGTGACTTAGTGTCCGCCTATTGCACGGGCAATCCACATTAGAAATCCTATCAGCATGGCGAACAGCAGCAATCCAAAGTAGGCCAGCACTGGTGGAAAACCCAGATCGCGTGCCTCGCGTGCCTGTACACCAAATGGTACCAGCACAAAGCCGAGGAATGCCATACTGAGTGCTCCGTAGAGTGCTCCGACACCAGGGCCAAACCCCAGGGCAACGCTCCAGATGGCCCCGGCCGCGCTGCCGAAGAGACCCATCAAAACAGCCCCACAGCCAGCCCGCTCAAGAAAATGGCGGAAGCCTTCAGGGCGACTTCCTGTATCGTATATCCAGGTTCTTCTTTTGGGGGTTCTTCTGAAACGTCTTAGCAAGATTTATGATGCTCTAGCCAACTTGAACAGTCTAAAAACTACGAGTGCCCAACAGGTCAGGTATCATATCACTTTCAAATTCGAGCTATTGGCAATCACTTCAACTTTTTGAACTCAACAGACGTGGCCAGTCTAGAGTTTTCGTGTCTTGGTGTCAACTTTCAATCGAGTGTGGTGCAGTTTCTGGGCTGCGGATATTCTGGGCACATCCATTCTGCCCTCAAAGTCTGAATCCATCGCTTGCCTCGATGAGCCTTTCGAGTCCTGTTTCTTGACACTTTCTTGACTGCCTGTACTTCTTTCTTGACAACCCTTTGATCTCTATTTTGCTACAATAGGGAAATTTGATGACGGGAAGGGGGTTCCTATGAGAGACCTGCTCTTTCTGATCCTCATCGTACTGTTTTTCCTGGCGAGCCTGGGACTGCTGTTGATCTTTCAGCGCCTGATGAAGTGAATATGAACGTCCTCTACATTATTTCAGGCGTAATTTCTGTGGGCCTGTTGGTATACCTCGTCTTAGCGCTTTTGAAACCGGAGTGGTTCAAATGACGACTCTCACGTGGCTTCAACTCGGGCTGTATCTAGTTGTTCTGCTGTTGCTCGTTAAGCCACTGGGAGCTTATATGGCGCGCGTCTATGCGGGTGAACGCACGTTCTTTGGCCGTATTGTCGGACCTATCGAGCGCCTCATCTATCGTATCGTAGGTATGCGCCCTGATGAAGAGATGGACTGGAAGACTTATGCCATTGCCATGCTGCTCTTCAGTCTAATAGGGCTGCTGGCGCTCTACGGTCTGCAGCGTCTTCAGTCTGTCCTGCCGCTCAACCCCCAGCATTTGGGGGCCGTTAAACCTGATCTGGCCTTCAACACTGCGGCCAGCTTCGTCACCAACACCAACTGGCAGAGTTACAGCGGCGAGACCACTATGAGCTATTTGACCCAGATGCTTGGGCTTACGGTGCAAAACTTTGTCTCTGCAGCTATAGGCATGGCGGTACTGATGGTGGTGATACGTGGCTTCGTGAGGCACTCCACCAAGATGTTAGGCAATTTTTGGGTTGACATGACTCGAGGCATTTTGTACATCCTGCTGCCTCTCTCGTTTATGCTGGCACTGGTCTTGGTATCGCAGGGTGTGGTGCAGACATTAAGTGGCGCCCACGAAGTGGCAGTTCTACAGTCGACCGACAACGTCAGCAGCCAGAGCGTTGGTGGGCAGATCCTGGCGCTGGGCCCGGCTGCTTCTCAGGTTGCCATTAAGATGCTCGGAACGAACGGTGGCGGCTTCTTCAACGTTAACTCGGCGCATCCCTTTGAAAACCCTACCCCCCTCTCGAACTTCCTGGAGGTGCTGGCAATCCTGCTCATCCCTGCTGCGCTGTGCTATACCTTCGGCAAGGTGGTGGGCGATACACGCAAAGGCTGGGCGATACTGGCCGCCATGACCATTATCTTCGTAGCCTGCTTGGCCGTAACTGCCTGGGCAGAACAGCGCGGTAATCCGACTTTCACCGAACTTGGCGTGGACCAGAAGGCCAGCGACCTGCAGTCCGGTGGCAATATGGAGGGCAAGGAGGTGCGCTTCGGAATCGGCAACTCAGCCTTGTGGGCTACCGCTACCACCTCGGCGTCAAACGGCTCGGTGAACTCCGTGCTTGACTCATATACACCGCTCGGTGGCTTAGTGCCAATGTGGCTTATGCAACTGGGAGAAGTGGTGTACGGCGGCGTGGGCTCCGGTCTCTACGGCATGTTGGCTTTTGTCATCATTGCGGTGTTTGTAGCGGGGCTGATGATCGGGCGTACTCCCGAATACCTGGGCAAGAAGATCGGCTCCTACGAGATGAAGATGGCTTCTCTCATGGTCCTCATCCCGATACTGCTCGTGTTACTCGGCACGGCAATTGCCGTGTCCATATCTGCGGGTAGGGCGGCGGTGTATAATCCTGGTGTACATGGCTTCAGTGAGGTGCTCTACGCCTTTTCTTCAGCAGGCAACAACAACGGCAGTGCCTTCGCCGGTCTCGGGACGAATACGCCCTTCTACAATATCGCCCTTGGCTTCGCCATGCTCATCGGCCGGTACTGGCTGGCCATTGCAGCGCTGGCAATAGCCGGTTCGCTGGTGGGGGAGAAGAAGGTGCCCTCTACCTCTGGCACGCTCCCCACACACGGGCCGCTATTCATCGCCTGGCTTATCGCGGTGGTCATCATTGTGGGTGCCCTGAGCTTCTTGCCTGCCCTGTCTCTGGGACCTCTGGTAGAACACCTGATGTTGAGGTAACAGCAATGGCACAAGACACGCAGATAACAGGTGACAAACCAATCAAAGGCACGGCAACTGGGTCTCTGAAAAGGCAAGCTGCTTTCGGATGGCAAATCTATCGCCAGGCGATTATTGATGCTTTCCTGAAACTCAATCCCCGCTACATGGTACGCAACCCGGTCATGTTCGTCACCGAAGTGGGTGGTGTATTGACTCTCATCTTGTTCGTGCAGGCGCTTCTCGGGCATGGTGAGGCTAAAGCCAGCTTCATTGGCGGCGTGTCGCTCTGGCTCTGGCTTTGTGTACTCTTCGCCAACTTCTCTGAAGCGTTGGCCGAGGGTCGCGGTAAAGCCCAGGCTGCTGCGCTGCGTCGTACACGCCAGGAGACCCAGGCCAAGAAGCTCAGGCATCCGAAGCACGGGGCTGAATATGATCTGGTTCCTTCCACTCTACTGCGACAGGACGATGCATTCCTGGTAGAGGCCGGTGATGTTATCCCGGCCGATGGTGAGGTGATTGAAGGAATCGCCTCGGTGGATGAGAGCGCTGTCACGGGCGAGAGCGCCCCTGTTATTCGTGAATCGGGTGGGGACCGGAGCGCTGTCACCGGCGGGACGCGCGTGCTATCAGACTGGCTGATAGTGCGAGTAACGGCCAGCCCCGGTGAAGGATTCCTCGACCACATGATCAGCCTTGTGGAAGGAGCAAAGCGGCAGAAGACGCCCAACGAAATTGCCCTCAATATCATGTTAGCGGCATTTACTATGGTCTTTCTCATTGTCTGCGCCACGCTGCTGCCTTACTCACTGTACAGTACTGAAGTGAATCATCAGGGCACACCGATTACCATCACGGTGCTCGTGGCATTACTGGTCTGCCTTATCCCAACCACCATCGGCGGGTTGTTGCCGGCCATCGGTATTGCCGGGATGGATCGCCTTATCCGCCGCAATGTCATTGCCCTATCCGGCCGTGCGGTGGAAGCGGCTGGAGATGTCGATGTGCTGTTGCTGGACAAGACAGGCACTATTACTCTGGGTAACCGCCAGGCGGTGGCGTTCATACCAGTTGAGGGTGTAAGCGACCATGAACTGGCAGAAGTGGCGCAAATGGCTTCACTGGCTGACGAAACCCCCGAGGGTCGCAGCATAGTGCTGTTGGCCAAGGAAAGGTATGGGCTGCGAGGAGGTGCCGATGGCGTTGGACCTCAGGCCATGCATTTTACGCCGTTCTCGGCGCATACGCGTATGAGTGGTGTGGATATGGATGGACTGAGCATCCGCAAAGGCGCTGCTGATGCCATCAGGGCTTACCTTGAGGAGCAGGGAAAACAAGTGCCGCCGGAAGTGCAAACTAGAGTGGATCACATTGCTCGTGCCGGCGGCACACCGCTGGTGGTGGCACGCAATGGCGAAGTCGTAGGTTTGGTTCATCTGAAGGATATCGTCAAAGGTGGCATCAAAGAGCGCTTTGCGCGTCTGCGCACCATGGGCATAAAGACAGTTATGATTACCGGCGATAATCCACTCACAGCAACTGCGATTGCTGCTGAAGCGGGAGTGGACGACTTTCTGGCGCAGGCCACTCCAGAGACTAAGCTCCAGTTGATACGTGAGTATCAGACTGGCGGACGGCTTGTAGCTATGACCGGCGATGGCACAAACGATGCTCCGGCATTAGCACAGGCCGACGTGGGTGTGGCAATGAATACCGGGACACAGTCGGCTCGCGAAGCTGCCAATATGATCGATCTGGATAGCAATCCCACTAAATTGATCGACATTGTGGAGACAGGCAAGCAACTGCTGATGACGCGGGGGGCTTTGACCACGTTCAGCATCGCAAATGACGTGTCCAAGTATTTCGCCATTATCCCAGCAGCCTTTGCCAGCACTTACCCCGCCCTGAAAACGCTGAATTTCATGCATTTGGCCACGCCGCAGAGTGCCGTCATGTCGGCGGTGATATTCAATGCCCTGATTATCATGGCACTCATTCCGTTAGCCCTGCGGGGTGTGTCCTATCGTCCGCTCGGGGCGGCCAAACTCCTGCGTAGAAACCTGTTGATCTACGGGGTGGGAGGGTTAATCGCGCCATTCATTGGTATCAAACTGATTGACATGATCTTAGTAGCTTTACAGTTGGCGTAGCTGCGAAGATGGGAGGGTTGTTGACATGCGTCGTCAACTTCGATATGCCGTAGTATTCCTGGTACTGCTCACTGTGCTCACTGGAGCTATCTATCCCCTGGTCGTGACCGGTCTTGCGCAAGCCTTTTTTCATCATCAGGCCAATGGAAGCCTGATTACGGAAAATGGAACGGCTGTCGGCTCTGAACTCATAGGCCAGCCGTTCAGTGATCCCCGCTATTTCTGGGGACGGCTCTCAGCAACAACGCCCCCCTATGATGCCTCGGCCTCCTCCGGCTCCAACTACGGACCATCGAACCCGGCACTGCAAGAAGCGATTCAAGCGCGGATAGATGTGCTGAAGGCAGCGGACCCAGAGAACGACCAACCCATTCCCGTGGACCTGGTGACCTTCTCAGCAAGCGGCCTTGACCCACACATCAGCCCAGCCGCGGCGCTGTATCAGGTTCCTCGTGTAGCGCGATACCGCGGATTAAGCGAGGAGCAAGTCTATGCACTTGTAGCTCGTTCTACCGAAGGCCGTCAGTTCCACATCTTCGGAGAGCCGCGAGTAAATGTCTTGAAGCTCAATCTGGCATTGGACGAAGTGAAATAGACTTGCCCGGCAACGGAGTGTAACATGTGGCTTGCAGAGACAAATCGCATGGCCAAAGACGATTTTCGCCCCAACCCCGATGAATTGCTGGCACAAGTCAAGGCCGAGGAAGAACAGAAAAAGCGCGGCAAGCTAAAAATCTTTCTCGGCTATTGTGCCGGTGTCGGGAAGACTTATGCCATGTTGGAGGCGGCCCGCCAGCGGAAAAGGGAGCTGGATGTTGTCGTCGCGTATGTGGAAACGCACGGTCGTCCTGAAACCGAGGCTCTTCTCGAAGGGCTGGAGATTGTTCCTCGCAGAGGGGTGGAATATCACGGTGTGAAATTATACGAGATGGACCTGGACGCAGTGCTGGTACGGCGACCTCGTCTGGCATTGGTAGATGAACTCGCGCACACAAATGCCCCGGACTCACGCCACACCAAGCGTTATCAGGATGTGGAAGAGCTCATAGAGGCTGGCATTGATGTCTACACAACGCTCAATGTGCAGCACATAGAGAGTCTGCGGAACGTGGTGATGCAAGTCACCGGTAGCTGGATGCGTGAAACGGTGCCCGACAGTGTGATTGATAAGGCGACAGAGATCGAGCTGGTTGATCTGCCTCCGGATGAGTTGTTAAAGCGACTCAAGGAAGGCAAGGTTTATGTTCCCGATGAAGTAGCACGTGCCACCGCGGGCTTCTTCCGGGAGGGTAATCTCATCGCCTTACGTGATTTAACTATGCGGACTGCCGCAGGACGTGTCGATGAACAAATGCGGGCTTACATGCAGATCCATGCCATCCGCGGCCCCTGGCCCACTGGGGAACGCCTTCTGGTGTGTATAAGCCCCAGCCCTCTAGGCGCTCGCCTGGTGCGTACTGCTCGCAGGCTGGCTTTCCAATTGAATGCCGAATGGTTTGCCATCTATGTTGAGACACCTGATGATGTTCGGCTATCTCCTGAACAACGCGACCGACTAACGGATGCGTTGCGATTGGCGGAGCGTATGGGAGCCAAGACTGTAACTGTCCAAGGGGAATCTGTTGCTGTGGCTGTGACAGAGTACGCCACTAAGAGCAACATCACCAAGATAGTGGTGGGCAAACCGCAAAACCGCTGGCGGAAACTGTTGGGCAGAGCCGTGGTGGATCAAATCATTCGCCGAAGCGAGCATGTTGATGTCTTAGTGGCTACCGCCGAGGAGGAGCCTCTGAAGCAAGATAAAGCGCCGACTGGACGGGCATTCGGCAGTTGGCGAGGCTACCTGCAGGCTTTGCTGTTAGTGACAGTGGCTAGCTTGCTGGGTGAACTGGTACACCAGTTCTTTGATCCTACTAACATAATAATGATCTACTTGGTATGTGTTGTTATCACAGCTATTCTCTGGGGGTTTGGGCCATCCATCCTGGTCTGCATTGTGAGTGTGCTGGCCTGGGATTTCTTTTTTGTCTCACCGAATCTGACTTTTGCGGTAGCTGATACGCAGTATGTCTTTACATTTATTACATTGCTTGTGGTTGGCCTGATACTTAGCTATCTGACAATACGGATTCGTCAGCAAACTGCGGCAGCACAGCGTCGCGAATCCGAAACAGCTACTCTGTATGCTCTAAGCCGAAAACTGACTGTTGCCATCGGGCTGGAGGCTACCCTCCGCGCTATTATCAGTGGTGCAAAGGAGACGTTTGGGCATGATGTCGTAGTCTTCTTGTCTGACGCTCAGAATAAGGGAACACTCAAGCCACATGTAGAGAATCCTGAGGTCACCGTTGCTGAAAATGATGTCGCGGCGGCATTCTGGTCTTTTCAGCACCAAAAGATAGTGGGGCATGGCACCGATACACTCCCCAATGCTAAGGCACAATACTTACCTCTGGGTACAGCCAGAGGACCGGTGGGAGTAATGGCTCTATGGGTAACTGATGCTGCCAGTCGGTTCACCATCCAACAAACGCGGCTCTTGGAGGCTTTTGCCGACCTTGCAGCAGTGGCCATTGAGCGCACTCAATTGGCCGAGGAGGTGCGTAATACCGAGATTTTGCAGGCCACAGAGAAACTGCAGACTGCCCTTCTCAATTCGATCTCGCACGACTTGCGCACTCCACTGGTGTCTGTCATCGGCGTCCTGAGCAGTCTACAGGAAGAAGGCATAGGTCTGGACGACACCGCCAGGAGGAATCTAATCCAGGTGGCCCGTGAGGAAGCAGAAAGGCTGAACCACTTGATAACCAACCTCCTTGATGTGACCAGGATTGAGGCCGGTGCGATGAGAGTATCCAGACAACCCTCCGATGTGGAGGACATGATCGGCGCAGCTTTGCAACAGTTGGGTAGCCGCTCCGACAACCGTCCGATCAAAACAGACATCCCTGCAGAGCTGCCTTTCGTGTCTGTGGACTTTGGTCTTATTGTACAGGTGCTTGCCAATATTCTGGATAATGCCCTTAAGTATTCGCCACCGGGCTCATCTGTTGAAATCAGTGGGCGGCAGGCTGCCCAGCAGGTTGAGATCGAGGTGGCAGATCGCGGAGTTGGTATCCCTCCAGAAGACTTGCTGCGCGTTTTCGACAAGTTCTATCGTGTGCAGCGTCCGGATAATGTGGCTGGCACCGGATTAGGGTTGGCTATCTGCAAAGGAGTTGCTGAGGCGCATGGTGGTCATATCACAGCCGGGAACCGTCCGGGCGGTGGTACGATTATCAAGCTGACACTGCCGGTGGCTGAGGCTACTCCGGAGGACAGGGGGCAGAGGATATGAGCGGGGATAGATTACGCGTGCTGGTAGTTGATGATGAAGAGCCTATCCGGCGGTTCCTGCGTGTCGCACTGACATCTCAGGGCTACACGGTTTTTGAAGCCGCCTCCGGTCAGGAAGCGGCTTCGGATGCTGTTACTCACAAGCCAGACGTGATCATTCTCGACTTGGGCTTACCAGATATCGATGGTGTTGAAGTCACTCGCCTGCTGCGCCAGTGGACGCAGATTCCAATCATTATACTGTCCGTTCGAGGCTCAGAAAGTGACAAGATTGCTGCCCTTGATGCCGGGGCAGATGATTATCTGATCAAGCCATTCGGTGTGGGTGAATTGCTGGCTCGGCTGCGAGCCGCCTTGCGCCATGCGACTCAACCCACAGGTGAATCAGCCTTCACGAACGGTGACCTAAGAATTGACCTATCACGACGGCTAGTGACAGTGGCAGACCGTGAGGTACAGTTGACGCCTACTGAGTATAATATGCTTCGAGTGCTTGTAACTCACGCAGGAAAAGTATTGACCCATCATCAACTGCTGCGTGAAGTGTGGGGAGCAGGCTACGAGCAGGAGTTCCACATCTTACATGTGAACATCAGCAATCTGCGCCGCAAAATCGAGCCCGACCCGGCGCGCCCGCAGTTCATTATTACCGAGCCTGGAGTAGGCTATCGCCTGAGGACCACCTGAGGATCGACAATTGTGTCAGTAACAAAAGACGTTACCTCAGCCTCAACCTCAGCTGTATGTGGGCAGCATCTGTGGAACTGGGGATATGGCGGCAGGGCTGAGTCCTCTAAGAATGGCCAGCCGGGAGTAATAGATGGGGATTGGTGTGCCGAGCCCACTCTGGGGACTGGGATTCTCGACCTGCTATGTTCCCGGTTCATCCTTTTTGTCAGCCGACGCGCTTTTCCCGGCAGCCGGTCTTCTCAAGACGCGTGTCTTCACGAAGGCGAAGATCTCGTGCCGTTCTGTTCTCCAGAGGTGGATGGCAGCCGGCAGCAGCGACACAACGATGATGACCAGGACAATGATGAGGAAATACTTGTCGAGGACATCGGGTGGGATGAGCCGGCCCAGCGAATAGCCTGCTAACGTCACCCCGATTGCCCAGAGAAAGCCGCCGAACAGGTTGAAGAACGTGAAGCGGCGCCATTCCATATTCACCGCGCCCGCCACGATGGGCACAAAGGTGCGGATGAAGGGCATAAACCGGGCGAGCGTGATGGTCTTGCCGCCGTGTTTGTCATAGAATACCTTGGCTGCCTGTAGATTCTTCGGCCGGAAGAGCAACGACTTCGGGCGTTTGAAGAGCGGCGGCCCCGCCTTTCTGCCAAACCAGTAGCCCACGTTGTCACCCAGCACTGCTGCCACAAAGAGCAGCGGCATCAGTACCCATAGACTGAGCTTCAGTTCTCCCCCGCCCGTCAACTCCACTCCTTTGTAGGCGAACAGTCCGGCGGTGAGCAACAGGCTGTCACCTGGGAAGAAGAACCCGAAGAATAGGCCGGATTCCGCAAAAATGATGGCAAAAAGGATGACATAGACAACGGTAGTCCCGTGGTCTGCTATCAGTTTACCCAAATCAATGAAGTTCATGGAGAAATCTTGCCGCCTCATTATAGCAAAATAGTGTGGAGGTAGGGTACTGTTGACTGTACGTCGTCAGGCCCTATGAGACAAGTCGGCTATTTTGGTAATGAACAGTTGGGAATGTGAAGCCAAGAGCAGGTCAAGGTGGGGTCGAGAGTCTAATTCTGACTGAACTTCTACGAGGTGGTGCTGCTGGAAGTAAGATGCAGGGGAAACTGGGGCATATTTGCTTCAGCGGCTTGGGACAAGACACAGTGGGCGCAAGATGGTCACTTGAATGTTCGGATGTGGAGGATATGGGTGGTGACGCCGATGGCTACTAGGGCCAAAACGACTCTGATTGGGAGAGCCTCAACCACGAAAATGACTGAATATCCTATGGTTATCCACAGGAGAGAAATAGAGAAAATCTTTGCTCTTAGGGGCATTCCCTTTCCTTCCAGATAGTTCTTAATGTAGCTCCCCAACAACCTGTTGCCCAAGAGCCAATTGTAAAACCTCTGTGAGCTTCTGAGATAGCAGGCGGCAGCGAGCAGGAGAAAAGGGGTGGTAGGCAGCAGGGGCAAAAATACCCCCAGGATTCCGAGACCTAAGAAGAGGGTTCCAGCGACAACCAATATCCCTCTGGCCAGTTTCCCGTGTCTTGGCTTTTCGTCATCCCTTTTCATGGATTTGTCAGTTGTCCAGTTGGTTCAGTGTTGTTTGCGCCCCTGAGCTATCAGCGCATGAATTGGGATGTTGAAATAGTTATGGCTATTTAACGGAAGACCTGACAAGCCGGGGAGACATCTACCTTGAATTGTAGAGCATATACCAAGGAACATATGCTACACGTGATATTCTGGGGTGCCCAGGTAATGGCATCGATCAGGGCGGACTTGCCATGGCCGTTATCTCCACAAAGGCAGGCCAGCTGAATGCCATCAAAGTGGAGTGCGGGCACATTATCCCGATAGCACATGAAGTTGCGCAGGAGGAGCTTTGAGGGTATCATGTCTGGTTCTCAGATCCTGGGGTTATTATATCCTTGTGTTGCCGCATGCGCTATTGGGAATCGTATCTTTTGGCCCGCAGAGGTTGCAGTAACACTTCTTTCATTTCAGACTGACAACGACTAAAATGTTAATCGGCGTTTATTATGGATCAAGAGCGATGATTGTGGCGATGAGAAATGTTTGAGCTTTTGTCTGAGAAGATAGGGGCCGTTTTCAAGAAGCTGAGCGGTAAGGGGGGGCTCACTGAGAAGGATGTGGATGAAGCGCTACGGCAGGTAAGACTGGCGCTTTTGGAGGCAGATGTTAACCTGAAGGTGGTGAAGGAGTTCACTGCCAAAGTGAGGGAGCGTGTGCTTACCAGCCAGGTCCTACAGAGCTTGTCTCCAACGCAGCAAGTGGTGAAGATCGTTCATGAAGAGCTTACGGCTATCCTTGGTGGAGGACAGAGCACACTGACCACAGCAGGCCATCCTCCCTCTGTTTTGATGCTGGTGGGGCTTCAGGGCAGTGGTAAAACTACCACGGCGGCAAAGCTGGGTCTGCATCTGAGGCACTCGGGGCAACGTCCTTTGCTGGTAGCTGCCGATACGCGCCGGCCAGCGGCCATAGATCAGTTGGTTATTCTGGGGAAGCAGCTTGACATCCCTGTCTATGCTGAGGACCAGAAGTCGGCCCCGCCGGATATCTGTGCCCACTCTATCCAGCGGGCTAAGGAACTGGCAGCTACCTGGCTGGTGGTAGATACCCAGGGCCGTCTCCATATCGATGAGGCGCTGATGGAGGAGTTGGTGGAGGTGAAGAAGGTGCTTCAGCCTTCTGAGATACTTTTGGTGGTTGATGCCATGACGGGTCAGGAGGCGGTACGAGTGGCTGAAGAATTCAACACCAAGGTGGGCCTGACCGGCTTGATACTCACCAAGATGGATGGTGATGCCAGAGGTGGCGCTGCTCTATCCATAAAATCAGTCACTGGAGTCCCCATCAAATTTATTGGAACGGGGGAGAAGGTTGATGCCCTGGAGCCTTTCTATCCCGATCGCATATCTTCTCGCATTCTGGGCATGGGGGATATGCTTACCCTGATCGAGAAAGCAGAGAAGGTAGTTGATGAGAAGTGGGCCAAGGATATGGAGAAGAAGCTGCGTACAGCCACCTTCACCCTGGAGGACTTTCTGAGTCAGCTACAGCAAGTCAAGAAGATAGGTTCACTGGGGCAGTTGATGGAGATGGTTCCCGGGCTTTCCTCCCTGGCCCGCCGGTTGCCCGAGGGAGTTGATGAGAAACAGCTGAAGAAAGTGGAAGCGATAGTACTCTCTATGACGAAGGAAGAGCGCCAGCGCCCTGAGATGATAGATGGCAGCCGAAGGAGACGTATTGCTCAAGGCAGTGGGACCACTCCCCAGGATGTAAACCAGCTCCTCAATCAATTCCGTCAGGTACAGAAGCTGATGAGGCAAATGGATTCTGGTAAGGCCAAGAGGTTGCTCTCGGGGTTGAAGTAATCCCCTCGCTTTCTTACTTCTTATATTTCTTACGTTTCACTGGGGCATGCCGGGCGCTAAGCCGGCTTGTCCGAAGGAGTTCCCAGTGGCTCGTATAGGTTGGGCGCGAGAGGTGTTGTTTACTCCAGGTAGTCCTTCAGTTTTCTGCTACGGGTAGGATGACGCAGTTTGCGCAGTGCCTTAGCTTCGATTTGCCTGATTCGCTCTCGGGTTACCTTGAACTCCTTGCCCACCTCTTCCAGGGTACGGGCTCTCCCATCGTCAAGCCCAAACCTCAATCTGAGCACCCTCTGCTCCCTGGGAGTCAGGGTGTCCAGTACGCCGGATATCTGGTCCTTGAGCAGTTCATGAGAGGCGGTATCGACGGGGGACATTATCTTGCGGTCCTCGATAAAGTCTCCCAGGTGGCTATCCTCTTCCTCTCCGATGGGGGTTTCCAATGAGATGGGTTCTTGGGATATCTTCATGATCTCCTCCACCTTTTCTGGAGACATTTCCATCTCGGCGCTGATCTCGTCAATGGTTGGCTCGCGCCCAAATTCCTGGGCTAGACGGCGGGTGGTCCGATAAAGCTTAGTGATGGTCTCTACCATATGCACGGGTATGCGGATGGTGCGGGCTTGGTCGGCGATAGCTCTGGTGATCGACTGACGGATCCACCATGTTGCATAGGTGCTGAATTTGAATCCCCGACGGTAATCGAATTTCTCCACGGCGCGAAGGAGGCCGATGTTTCCCTCCTGGATAACGTCTAGGAATGACATCCCCCGTTCTGCATATTTCTTGGCTACGCTGACTACCAACCTCAGATTGGCTTCAACCAGGCGTTCTTCCGCCGCCCTTCCTTCTTGCTCGATGACTTCGAAATACTTATCGATTTGTTCCTCAAAGGGTTTGAGGGTGTTGGGGAAGTCGGGGTCGTGTATGAGGGCACTTAGTGCAGATGGTGATCCCTTGCCTGTAATATCGAGGACGTCTTGGGGCAAGAGGGAGCTGGCAAGCGAAAGGTCTTTTAAGGACTGCGCTACTTTTGGGGGGGGTTCTTCCATTGTGTGGGACAGGGCTTCTATCATTTGTTCACTTAGTTCCCTGTCCAGAGCGGCTCGCAACTGCGGATTTGAAATTCTCTTGTCCAGACGTTTGTGCGGAGCCAGGTCGATTTGCTTCTCTACTGCGTTCAGAAGAGGAATAGTCTGCTCTAGCCGCTCCAGCAGAACAATGACGACATCAGTAGCTGTTGCCGTAGCCGCAGTTGTTGCTGTAGGTGTAGTTGTAGGTGTTGCTGTTGCTGTTGCTGTTGCTGTTGCTCCTGACTTCCGAGAGTATTCCTCTTTTATGGCATTGATATAGTCTTTTTCCTCTTTGTTCCTGGCCAGGACCTTCTCCTCATCCGCAGTGAGGAGAGATACCCTGCCGATTTGGCGTAGATACATGCGCACAGGGTCATCGGCTATTTCCAGTTCGTCAAGCGCTGCCTTCGGTAGCGCAGGTTCAAGTCCGGCACCAGCCTTCTTCTCCAGGGGAGCTACTTCGGGCGACTCCTCTTCGTCTTCCTGACCTGCAATGGCGTAGATGTCCTGTAATAGCTCTGGCTCAAAGCCAGCCCCCATGTCTTCGAAAGACCAGTACTCAGACCCTGCGTATGAGAGGCCGGAGGACGGTTTCCCCTTTCCTGGTGTTGAAGGCCTGGTCTTTGTGACTTCAGCCCTTTTGCCTTTAGGGCGTCCTCTTGCCTTCTTCGTCTCCGAAGCCGCTGCTTCGGGTGGTGCCTTGACTTCTCCCGCAACCCCTTTCGATTTAGGGGACGGTTTGGCCTTAGTAGTATCCTCTGCCGTCTTAGTTTTGGTCTCGGGTGCTGCGTGGGGAAGCCCTGATGACTTTTTGCCTTTAGGGCGTCCTCTTGCCCTTTTCGTCGCCGAAGCCGCTGCTTCGGGGGGTGCCTTGACTTCTCCTGCAACCCCTTTCGATTTAGGGGACGGATTGGCCTTAATATCTTTCACTGTCTCAGTTTCCAGCTCAGACGCTACGCGGGGAAGCCCTGATGACTTTTTACCTTTAGGGCGTCCTCTTGCCCTTTTCGTCTCCGAAGCCACTGCTTCGGGTGGTGCCTTGACTTCTCTTGCAACCACCTTCGATTTAGGGGACGGTTTGGCCTTAGTAGTATCCTCTGCCGTCTTGGTTTTGGGCTCAGGTGCTGCGTGGGGAAGCCCTGATGACTTTTTGCCTTTAGGGCGTCCTCTTGCCTTCTTCGTCTCCGAAGCCGCTGCTTCAGGCGATGCCTTGACTTCTCCTGCAACCCCTTTCGATTTAGGGGACGGCTTGGCCTTAATATCTTTCACTGTCTCAGTTTCCAGCTCAGACGCTACGCGGGGAAGCCCCGATGACCTCTTGCCTCTTTTCGGCATCTTTACCTCTTCTGAACTCTTGGCTTTTTTATCCTTGCCTTTAGCTCGTCCTTTTGTTTTTTGTTTGCCTGCCATGAAGGAAAGCCTCTCCTAGTTGAGTATTCAGCCTTACTGCGGATTGTTGTATCTCTTCTAAATTGGCGTTGTTGCCCTCGGCCTCAATCTCCGAAATCAAGTCCTTCAGCCATCGCTCGCGTAAGCGGTAGATGCACTCACGAATGGCACGTTCCTTTTCCTCTTCGCGCAGTGGGGGTGAGGGTTTTGTTAGGATGGTGTCCAGATGCTCCTTGAGGGTCTCATCCAGCCCTTGGCGCATTGAATCGATATCAGCAGCACCCTGCCACGCAAGGAATAGTTCACGGTTTTGGGTGTGGGGGAAGAAATCGGCTGAAAGTCCTGAAGCATGGCTTCGGAGTTGCGGATAGCGAAACAGTAGAGTGAGGCAGTACTCAGCCTGAGGGTCGTTCGAAGACAGGGACGAGATGAGACTGGAAGGCTGTTTCGAATCACCACCCCGTTTTGAGGCGCTTGGTTTCTGCCCCAGGTGGCTGAGTGCTGAAGCCAGGGTTTGTTCATCCACAGCTACGGCGCGGGCCAGCTTCTGAATGTAATGAGCTTGACGGACCGGATGCTTGATTCCAGCAATGAGCGGCAGTAACTGGTCCACAGCCTGAGTCTTGTCTTTCAGCCTCGTCATGTCTAATTTGGAAACCACAAGCTGGAAGGTGTAATCGACTACCGGCGGTGCCTCTTTGAGTAGCCGCTCCCATTCCTCAGGTCTTTCCTTAATGATATCGTCAGGGTCCTTGCCTTGAGGCAAGACCATAACGCTTATCGCTGCATCGAGAAGATCCTCATACCTCACCAGGCCCGCTGAGGTTGGCAGGGGCACTACCTTCCGATCAAAGGTTTGGCTGGCAACCTCAATTCCTCGCAGTGTTGCCATTTCACCAGCGGCGTCAGCATCGAGGGCCAGAGTGAGACGTTTGGTCAGCCTCTTGATGATGCTCACCTGTTTCTCGGTGAGGGCTGTGCCCAGGGAAGCCACTACGTTGATGAAGCCGTACTGGTGGGCGATAATGACATCCATGTAGCCTTCTACCACTACTGCCAGGTCCTGCTTCCTTATAGCTGGTTTGGCCCGGTCAATGCCGTAGAGGGCGTTACTCTTATCAAAGATGAGCGTCTGAGGCGAGTTGAGGTACTTGGGCAGGGAATCATCGAGCGCTCGTGCTCCAAAACCCAGGACTCTTCCGACTGTATCCCGAATAGGGAACATCAATCGGTTGCGGAAGCGGTCATATGTGCCCGCCTCTCGCTCCTTTTCTACCAACAGGCCGGCAGCTTTCAGATCATTCTCTCTGTGGCCACTCCGTATCATTTCCAGACGTAGTGAGTCCCAGCTATCAGGGCTGTAGCCCAATTGGAAGTCGCTGATTGTTTTTTCTGAGACTCCCCGCTGTGCCAGGTAGGTTCGGGCCTGCTGGCCGACTGGAGAGCGGAGGAGCAAGTTGTGGTAGTATTCAGAGGCTGCCTCGTTTATCTTCTTGAGTTTCTCTGCCTCTGTCTCGCCCTCATCGGCTTTCCTTGGAGTAAGAGTGACTCCTGCCCTTTGTGCCAGAATTCGTAGTGCTTCCCCGAAGTCAAAGCCTTCCTTTTTCATAACGAAGGAGAAGACATCGCCCCCTGTGCCGCAGGCTCCAAAGCAATGCCAGCTCTGACGCTCTGGAAAGACGTAGAAGGAGGGGGTTTTCTCCGGGTGGAATGGACATAGGGCTTTGAAGTTTCGTCCGGACTTCTTCAAGTCAGGCACGTAGCCGGAGACTATCTCCACAATGTCTAATCTCTGTTTTATTTCGTCAATATCGTCCATATCAAATCAAGCGAAACCCTGCGCAAAGGGGATTAGCCTAACAAGCCCAGGTTCTCGGACATCCCGATAGCGTATTGGTCAGTCATCCCGGCCACATAATCCACCACTCTTCTGGGAAGAGGTTCATTACAGAGAGCATATTCGCCGGGCAGACCATCTTCGTGTTCCATGAAATATTCGTAAAGCAGGCAAACTATCTTCTTGGCCTTTTCTGCTTCTTGGTTTACCAGGTCGGAATTATAGACTCTCTCGAAAAGGAAGTTTCTCAGGGTGTTCATAGCCTCGCTGACCGCAGGGCTGATGCCAATAATCGGCCGTATTTGATTGCTTGTCAAGTCCTCTCCCCTAGCGGCCCATGAATAGTCTAATATGTTGCAGATCACCGTATTTATCCGCTTGGAACGGGATTCCCCCAGCAGGAGGGTGGTGGCGCAGGGAATGTCGCTCTCCTTGATAACTCCAGCGCGTAGAGCATCATCGATGTCATGGTTGATGTAGGCGATGATGTCGGCGATTTTGCATATCTGCCCTTCAAGCGTGTCTACTGGCTCCCACCCTTCGCCAAGAACGTCTGCCCTGGACTTGGAGTGCTTCAAGATGCCCTCTCTTACTTCCCAGGTGAGATTGAGCCCCTCGCCACCTTTCTCCAAGAAGTCAACAACCCGCAGGCTCTGCTCGCTGTGCCTGAATCCCAGAGGCGAGATTTCATTCAGTACGTCCTCTCCCGTATGACCAAAAGGGGTGTGTCCCAGGTCATGTCCCAGGGCAATTGCCTCTGTCAGGTCCTCATTGAGGTTAAGGCCTCGTGATATGGAACGGGCGATTTGGGCAACCTCCAGTGTATGGGTTAATCGGGTTACGTAATGGTCTCCCAGGGGAGCAATAAAGACCTGGGTCTTGTGTTTCAGGCGACGGAAGGATTTGCAGTGAATTATGCGGTCCCGATCACGCTGAAATGCAGTGCGAGTGGGACAGGGCTCTTCGGGTTTGAGCCTTCCCTTGGAGAGCCTGTTCCTTGTGGCATAGGGGGAGAGATGCTCCTCCTTCTCTTCCAGCCAAAGACGGATATTCTGATGGGGTCTGTTCACTGCTTGCCATCTGCCGGGACAACTCTGGGGTTAAGTATCGGTGGGTCGAATTCCCAGCTCGTCCTCTGCCTTAGCTATTATGCCCCTGGTTTGCTCAATCATGTCAGGATTGACGGAAACAGAGGTAATTCCCCACTTTACCAGCTTGGTAGTAAGTTCGGGGTACACGGACGGCGCCTGCCCGCAGATGGAGGAGGTGACTCTTCTCTTCTTAGTAGTGCTGATCGCCTTCTCCAGAGACCAGAGCACAGCTTCATCCCGCTCGTCAAATATCTCAGCGAGTTTAGGGCTGTCCCGGTCTACGCCGAGGATGAGCTGGGTCAGGTCGTTGGAGCCTATGGAGATGCCATCAATGCCAACGTCTAGAAACTTGTTCATCAGGATGATATTGGAGGGCACCTCAACCATCATCCAAAGCTTGAAATCTTTCGAGCGAACCAAGCCCAGGGATTCCAGGATATCACTGGTTGAGGCCAGCTCTTTCACAGTGCGCACAAAAGGTATCATCACCCACAGGTTGGTGAAGCTCTCCCGCACCTTTTTCAGGGCCTCTATCTCCAGTTTGAAGATATCGAGTTCCTTGACGTAGCGGGAACATCCTCGGTAGCCGAGCATGGGGTTCTCTTCCATCTCTTCATATTTTTCCCCGCCCTTGAGGTTGCGATATTCATTGGTCTTGAAGTCAGTGGTTCGATAGACTACCGGTCTTGGGTTGAAGGCTTTGGCGAAGATATTAACGTCATGAGCGAGTTTATCCGCAAACTTGTTGCCCCTCTTCTGTTCTATCATGTAGCGGGGGTGCTCACCAATGTTAGCAATCATAAACTCGGCTCGTAGAAGTCCTACGCCATCCACATCACGGGCAGCTACTTTACCAGCCAGATCCGGGTCTGCCAGGTTGACATAGAGCTTGGTAGCTGTCTTCAGCCGCTGTCTTATAAAAGCGGGAGCCTCCACTTTTCTGTCACTGATCACCTTGCCTTTATAGATTTTCCCCTGGTAACCATCCACGGTAACCATTTGTTTCTCTTTCAATAACTTGGTGGCAGTGCCAGTACCTACTATGCAAGGCACACCCAGTTCTCTGGCCACTATGGCAGCATGGCATGTTCTGCCGCCGCGGTCAGTAATGATAGCCGCAGCTCGCTTCATAGCTGGCACGAAGTCAGGCGTGGTCATCTCGGCTACGAGGACCTCGCCTTCCTTCAGCTTGACTATTTCAGAGGAATGAAGAATGATCTCAGTTCGGCCAGCAGCCATGCCAGGGCTGGCGGGTATCCCGCTCAGAATCTCGACACCTTTGATTTCTTCGGTTGGCCCTTCCTTGGCTTTCAAAGTGGTTATCGGGCGAGTTTGGACGATGTAGATCTTGCCGTGCTCCTTGGCCCATTCAATGTCCTGGGGGCATTTGTACAAGGCCTCTATCATCTTTGCGACCTTGGCCAAGGCTAAAACATCTTTATCTGGCAGTTTCTGATGAGTCTGATCAGCGGCAGCAATTGGTACCTTGATGTTCTTTCGTTGTCGATCTTTGGCGTTCGGGTTTCTTATCAGTTGCCAGTCCTGCACAGCGATCTTTTTCTCCAGAAGCCGCAGTGGATCCTTGTCCAGTAGATACATATCAGGTGTCAGCTCACCTGAAACCACCGCTTCTCCCAGCCCGTAGACGGCTTCGATAACGATCTTCTTCTCATCACTGCTCAGAGGCTCTGCTGTAAAGGCAACACCCGACACCTCTGATTGCACCATTCTCTGCACTACTACGGCAATGCCGACCTTGAAATGATCAAAATGCTGTTCATTTCGATAGAAAATGGCCCGGGCTTCGAAGAGGGAGGCCCAGCAATTTTGCACTGCGGTAACGACGTTAGATCCACCCTGCACGTTGAGAAAAGTGCTCTGCTGCCCGGCGAAGGAGGCCTCTGGCAGGTCTTCAGCAGTAGCGGACGACCTTACTGCTACCAGCCCCTGGTGCATTCTCCGATAGGCCTGTTTTATCTCATCAGCCACACTGGGGGGCATAGGTGCGAGACTGATCATCTGCTTGATCTGGAAGGCGGTATCCTGGAGCATGTCGCTGTCTTTGGGATCCAGGGCCTTGAGATAGCTGCTGATTTTCTGGGTTAGACGGGCTTCCTTGATGAAATGGGAGTAGGCATCAGTGGTGACAATGAAGCCAGGGGGGACAGGAATCCGGGCCCTGGTTAATTCTCCAAGATTGGCTCCTTTGCCACCGGCGATGGGAATATCTGCTTTGCCAATCTCTTCAAACCAGGCAATTACCTTTAAGGGTTTCTTCATTAGAGCGGATCCTCCTCAATTTCATTTCGGCGCTTTGACAGGCAGGTCAATGCGGTAGCCCTTTAAGGCGGACTCTATTGCAGCTTTGCTTTTCTCATCTGGCTCCGTGAGAGGGAGGCGTGGTTTGCCTACAGTGAAGCCTATATGGTTAAGGGCGTGCTTGACTGGTATGGGGTTAGAGACAATAAACAGAGCATTAACCAGAGGCAGCAAGTCCCGGTGAATCTGGGCGGCCTCTTCTGTTTTGCCGCCGAGGAATTTATCCATCATTTCCCTGATTTGATTGCCTACCAAGTGAGAGGCAACACTGATGACCCCGTAGCCTCCCAGGGCCAGAATGGGCAGGGTATCGCTATCGTTGCCGCTGTAGACCAGGAAATCCCTGTTGGCACCTTGCACAATCCTGGCGATCTGGTCCAGGTTACCGCTGGCCTCCTTTATCCCTACGATGTTGTCGATCTGAGACAAACGGATAACCGTGTCGGCCGAGATGCTGGTAACAGTCCTGCCGGGCACATTGTATATGATGCAGGGCAAACTCGTACTTTGAGCAATGCTTTTGAAGTGCTGGAACAGGCCGTCCTGAGTTGGTTTGTTGTAGTAGGGAACAACCAGTAGTATCGCATCAACTCCGACCCGCTCGGCTTCTCTTGTCAACTCGATACTCTCCCTGGTGCTGTAGGTGCCGGTGTTGGCCACTACACCTTGTTTTGCAACTGACCTTACTTCAGCGAAGAGGCGTAACTTTTCTTCCCTGGTCAGGGTAGGAGACTCGCCGGTGGTACCTGAGACTATCAATCCTTGGCTACCAGACTTAAGCAAGGCCTGGGCCAACCTTTTTGCCTGTGGATAGTCTAGCTCTCCCTTTTCATCAAATGGGGTTACCATGGCTGTCAGAAGGCGACCGAGATTGATCATTGTTGGCTCCTTAGGATATTTTTATAGATTATGCTGTGCTACAGCACCCGTATAAGGCCCCCCACGTTTTCCCACCGGATAAATCGAGTCAGTCTGACCAGGCAGATTGCCAGGTGGCAATCCCTAAAACGTTAGCAATGTTCGAAATCCAAACCAAGCCTATTCAGTCTTATTGAACGAGCCTCTCAGCTATCTGAACTGCGTTAAGGGCAGCCCCTTTGCGCAGGTTATCACCCACGATCCAGAGGACCAACCCATTGGGATGAGAGGCATCCTTCCGAATCCGGCCCACAAACACATCGTCCTGTCCGGCTACCATCAAGGGATAAGGATAGAGCCTGGCAGCAGGGTCATCCATCAACTTTACTCCGGGGGATTTGGATAGGATGCGTTTTGCTTCCTCGGGAGACATAGGGTGGCTGAATTCTACCTGAACAGCTTCGCTATGTCCAATCCTTACCGGTACCCGCGCGCAGGTAGCCGATATGGCAATATCCGGCGCATGCATAATCTTGTGCGTTTCCTCAACCATTTTCCATTCCTCTTTTGTGTAGCCATTCTGGAGGAAAACGTCAATTTCCGGCAAGACATTAAAGGCAATCTGGTATGGATACACTTGAGGGTTGGTCTTCTGTCCTTCAAGTACAAGCCTGGACTGGGTGGCCAACTCCTCTATGGCGGCTAAGCCGGTTCCCGAGACAGACTGGTAAGTAGCCACAGTGATCCGCTTGATGGGGTTGACCTTATGCAATGGGTACAGGACAATCACCATCTGAATGGTGGAGCAATTGGGGTTGGCGATGATACCATGATGCATCTTCATATCCTCGGGGTTCACCTCGGGCACCACAAGAGGAACGTCCGGCTCCATTCTGAAAGCAGCACTATTGTCGATCACAGTTGCTCCGGCCTGCGCAGCAATAGGGGAGAACCGGCGGCTGATATCGGCGCCGGCAGAGAAGAGGGCAATATCAATACCATCGAAGGATTTCGCAGTTGTCTCTTTGACCTCCAGCTCCTCACCGTGGACCTTCATCTTTCTCCCGTGCGAGCGGTCGGAGGCATAAAGCTGTACAGAGGTCATAGGGAAACGACGCTGCTCCAATATCTTGATGAACTCTTGCCCCACCATTCCGGTGGCACCAACGATAGCAACATTCGATTTTTCCATTATTCCCTCTGGCCCTCTATAAACCTAATAATGCGTCCAGGCCATAGGTTAGTCCTTTCAATTCGACCACCTTCTTTATGGCCAGGACTACACCCGGCATGTAACATTCCCTGTTAATGGTGTCGTGGCGAATGGTAAGTGTCTGCCCTGATATTCCGAATATTACCTCCTGGTGGGCCATCAGTCCTGGCATACGCACGCTGTGGACAGCAATACCCTGAAATTCCCCTCCCCTGGTTCCACTGAGGGTTTCCTTTTGCGTTTTTGAATAGAGGAAAGGTTTTCCTCTTGCCTCTGCAATTGCTCTGGCAGTAGAGAGAGCCGTTCCTGAAGGAGCATCAAGTTTCTGCTCATGGTGCAATTCTATGATTTCAGCGTAGTCGAAGTATTTTGCCGCTATCTTGGCCAAATGGGCCATCACTACAGCCCCCAGGGCGAAGTTGGGGGCTACTATGGCGCCTACGTCATTAGCCCTGGCTAGCCGATCGATCTCGCCCAATGCATCTGCGGAGAGGCCGGTAGTGCCAATCACCAAGCTGATCTTCCGTTTTGTGGCCAGTCTCACTGCATTCATGGTAGCCTCGGCCACACTGAAATCTACGAGAACCTGGGGCTGTGTTTGTGTCAAAATGGCCTCCAGGTTTGAGGAGAGGGGGATAGAGCCGGCTCTGTCAGGCAAAAGAAGGCTTTTTTCATCAGCCTTCGCATCCACCGCTCCCACTGGCTGCAGGTGAGGATCCTTGCAGGCAGCATTTATTGCCTCCTGCCCCATCCTTCCCAAGGCACCTTGGATTACTACTCTGATTGGCATTCAGCTTTGCTCCCTAGTCGTTTGTTCTGGGGAGAATCACCTCTAAGACGATGGTTAGCGAGGGCCTTCGGGGGGCTTCCTTTCGGTGCGTTGACCATCGGGAGGTCTTCTGGGAGAGCCTTGGGTTGGCGGGCCACCCTGGCCTTGCTTCGGCTCGTTGCCTGCTTTGGATTGTTCCTGGAATACGGCGCGTCGTGAAAGGCTTATTTTGCCCATGCGGTCAATTTCAGTCACCTTCACCATGATCGAATCACCTAGTTTGACCACCTCTTCCACGCTGGGTACGCGGTAATCGGCGAGTTCGCTTATGTGAACCAGTCCTTCCTTCCCGGGGAGGATTTCCACCAAAGCTCCAAAGCCGAATATACGAGTCACCTTTCCAGTGTAGATAGAGTTAACCTCGACTTCTCTCGTCAGGCTTTGGACGATGGCGATGGCTTTCTGGGCTGCCTCTGGATCGGCTGAACCGATAAGCACAGTCCCGTCATCCTCAATATCTATGGTTGTCTTTGTTTGTTCGATGATCGACCTTATTGTTTTACCACCGGGGCCAATGACGCTCCCGATCTTGCTGGGGTCGATGTTCAGCCTGATCATTCGGGGTGCATATTTGCTCAACTCAGGCCGGCTGGTGGCGATGGTTTTCAGCATTGTGGTAAGGATTGACAGGCGAGCCTGGTGAGCGTCGTCCAGTGCTTTCTCCAAGATCTCAGGGCGCAGGCCTTTGAGCTTGGTGTCCAGTTGCAACGCTGTTATCCCGGCGGCGGTGCCCGCCACCTTGAAATCCATGTCGCCATAGGCATCCTCCATGCCCTCGAGGTCGGTGAGAACAACGAATTCACCTTTTTCACCAGTGACAAGGCCCATGGCTATCCCAGACACTGGGGCCTTGATGGGTATACCAGCGTCCATTAGGGACAGTGTACTGGCGCAGACAGAAGCCATAGAGGTACTCCCGTTGGAGCTGAGAACTTCAGAGACCAGTCGAATAGTATAGGGGAAGTCATTCTCGGGTGGAAGCACAGGAATAAGGGCCTTTTCCACCAGAGCGCCATGCCCAACCTCACGACGTCCCGGGGTGCCAATACGTTTCACCTCCCCAGTGGAGTATGGGGGGAAGTTATAGTGATGCATGAAACGCTTGCTCTCTTCCAGCGTAATGCCATCCAACCTCTGCTCTTCCCGTGCTGAACCAAGGGTAGTGATATTCAGGACTTGAGTCAGGCCTCGGGTGAACAAGCCTGAGCCATGGGTGCGGGGAAGGAGCCCCACGGCGCACTGTATAGGACGTATCTCTGTCACGTGGCGTCCATCAGGACGGGCGCCCTTCTCCAAGATACGGGCTCTCAATACTGCCTTAAGTCTTGCTTCGAACAACGGGAGTATTTCCTGGCGGGGATACTTCTCCCCCAGCTTCTCCAGCAATTCTTCCTTCAAAGCTGATATCGCCTGATCTCGCTCCATTTTCCCCTGGCCAAACAGCCGGGAAATCCTATCACCAAGAGCAGAGGAGACGGCTGACTCCAACTCATGGTCAACTGCATGTGGCTCGAATCTTGCTTTGGTCTTGCCGCACATACTGACTAGTTGTTCCTGCAGTGCGATGACTTCCTGGTTAATTCGCTGACCAAACCTGATTCCCTCCATGATAAGCTTCTCAGGAGCCTCTTTAGCCCCTGCCTCCACCATGGCTATTTTCTCTTTGGTACCGACAACAACGAGGTCGATAAGACTCTCTTGAAGTTGACTGAAGGTGGGGTTAATCAGGAATTCCCCATTGATATAGCCCACGCGGACGGCCCCCACCGGCCCCTCGAAGGGGATTTCAGATATGGAAAGCGCAGTGGAGGCGCCGATAATGCCCAATATGTCAGGCGAGTTCTCCTGGTCTGCTGAGAGAACGGTAACGATGATCTGTACCTCATGACGGAAGCCTTTGGGAAAGAGAGGGCGCAGAGGGCGGTCAGCCAGGCGGCTGGCCAGGGTTGCCTGTTGACCCGGACGTCCTTCTCTTCTGAAGAAGCTTCCTGGAATTTTGCCAGCGGCATAGAGCCGTTCCTCATAGTCTATGGTTAATGGAAGGAAATCAATTGCCTCTCTGGGCTCTTTATCCATACAGGCTGTGACCAATGCCACTGTGTCACCGTAGCTCACGGTAACAGCACTGACTTGCATAGCCAGGTCTCCTGTTTTGAGGGTGAGAAGCCTTCCCCCGAACTCTCTTTCAACCTTATGTAACATGTTAGCCAATACAAACCTCCTAACGGGACTACCAGTGGAAGCACTTGTGGGGGGATGGCCAGAAAAAGGCTATCTCCGCAGGCCAAGCCTGGTTATAAGCGCCTGATATCGTGCCACGTCTTCTCTTTTCAGATGGGCCAGCAGGCTCCTCCGTTGCCCTACCAACATTTGCAACCCCCGTTGAGAGTGGTGATCGTGGCGGTGTATTTTCATGTGCTCAGTTAGTCCGTTTATCCTTCCTGTGAGCAAGGCTACCTGAACCTCTGTCGAGCCGGTGTCCTTCTCGTCGGACCTGTATTGCTCTATAATGGCGCTCTTTTTATCCTTCTCCACCCCATACTCCATTATTCATTCAATCAATCGGCTACATTATAGCATGAGTCCAGTAGGGTGCAAAATAGCCATCGGGATTGATGAATAATCTGGGGGTGGGAGGCGGGGACATTGAGTCAGGGCCTGTTCCCCGTCAGGCCAGCCGTTTCTCGAAGAATAGTTTGTCATCCCCAGGCGCGTAGAAGTCGGCGATCAGGCCGGCCATCTTGTAGTTCAGTGAAGAGTAGAAACCTCTGGTTTTCTCATATTCCGGTTTGCCGGATGTCTCAACAATGATCAGCCTGCCCTGATTCTCCCTGATCTTGTCCTCGGCGAATGCCATCAGGGCATGTCCCAAACCATGTCCCTGACTCTTAATATCTACTGCCACCCAATAAATATCCCAGGTTCCTTTGGTCAATGGTGTTGGGCCGTAACAGATGTATCCCGCCACTGATGAACTGATCTCAGCTACAAAGGCGTGGTAGCCCGAGCCGGACAGATCCTGCAAATAACAGTCGATGACTTCCTCGGCCACAACTACTTCCTCAGGCATGAATTCAGGTATAGCCTGCAGGATCTGCATTATGGCCGATTTATCCTCATTGGTCATCGGCCTGATCACGGGTCTCATAGCCACTACTTCTGAATGGTGAGCGTTATGATTTTCTCAATAAACTGGCTGTAGGTCATCGAAGCGGCCTTGGCCTGGCGAGCTGCGCCAGTGCCGGGAGATATATCAGGATTGGGATTTACTTCCAGGACGTTGACTTTGTCCTGGGCGTCCAGCCGCATGTCTACCCTGGCGTACCCGTGGCCGATCAGTAGCCTGAAGGCAGCCAGGGCGGTCTCGATTATTTGCGCCTGCTCCCCGGTCCCTATTTGGGCTGGGCAGACAGGCTTCGTGTGCTGGGAATAGACGCTATCCAGTTCCCATTTGGCGGCAAAGGTAAGAACACGAGGCATTGAAGGTGGCAGTGAATAGACTATCTCTGAAATGGGCAGAACGGTTGCCTCCCCATTGCTCAGGACGGTGGCGTTGAACTCGCGGCCTTCGATGAACTCCTCCACCAGCGCCCTTCCTCCGAAAAGCTGGCTCATGCGGGTCACTTGTTTCTGCAGCGAGTCGTAGTCGTGCACCACGCTATCCTGGGACAGGCCGTGGCTGGCATCTTCTCCGCATGGTTTCACAATGCAGGGGTAGCTCAAGTGGAATTCGGAGGGGGTTTCCGGGCTTACTACCTGGTATCTTGGTGTGCTTATTCCGGAGGCTTCCATAATGGCCTTGGCCTTGGCCTTGTCGAGGGCCAAGGCTATGGCTGTGCTTGAGCAGCCTGTATAAGGCAAGCCAACCTCGGACAGCATATTGGTTACAATAGCTTCTGTTTCCGGGCAACCATCAAAGCCTTCGAAAAGATTGAATAGCAGATCTGCATCTATATTCTGCAGGCTCTTGGCGGCGTTCTCGAGGGGTGGCTGCAAAGGTACCCGCCTTACCGCGTAGTCTAACTCGACGAGGGCCCGGTGCACTGCCTTCACTGCATCGAGGACGCCCACAACTGCCTTTTCCTCACCCATGTTCTCGTAGCGGCTGAGGATTGGCTCGTTATAGACAATGGCTACTTTGCGGCGCACCGGGGGCACCTCCCTAAGGCAGCTTTGAGGATGGCTGATATCAATGCCTGGTGAGTCCACCCCATCATGCCGGCCATGATGGGCAGGTCGCCTGACTGAGGGTTAAGTCCCGGCAGGGGGTTTATCTCCAGGAAGTAGGGTATTCCGTTGGAACCGACCCTGAAATCCAGCCTGGCAAAGTCCCGGCAACCCAAGACTTCAAAAGCCTTTAGACTGGAGTCTGTGATCGTCTTCAGAATACCTGTCTCGAGTTGAGCAGGACATTCGTAGTTCACAAGGGCCTCCCAATCCCGCTTTACCTCTAAGGAGTAGATGAAATAGTCCGACTTTTTCTTGGGAACAATGCGCATGATCCCCACCACTTGGGGTGGGGATTTGCCGACCAGCCCTACTGTAACTTCATCTCCAGTGATGAACTCCTCCACCATCACCGGCTGTTGGTAGTGCTGCAACAGTCTCTTGACTGCTGCAGTGATCTGCTCCGGGCTCTCCGCTCTGGAAGCGAGGCGGATGCCTTTGCTGGAACCCTCATGGGCTGGCTTAACAAAGGCGGGGGTGGGAAAATCCCCCCAATCCATTTCTTCTAGCTGCTGTCTATGGTTGATTACCCGGCATCTTGGGGTGGCGACGCCAGCCAGGGCCACTATTTTGTTGGTCAGTGGCTTGTCCAGGCATAGCGCCAGGCACAGAGGGTCTGAGCCTGAATAGGATATATTGAGCATCTCCAGAACGGAGGGCACCTGTGCCTCTCTGCTTCTGTAGTTGCCCAGCCCCTCGGCGATGTTGAAGACAAACTCAACATTCTCCTGAAGAACGTTGGTGAGGAAGTCTTTACCCCCGCCCAACCTGACTACTGTGTGGGATTGAGCCTCAATCGCCTTTGCGACAGCCTCAACCGTTTCCAGAGAATCGTACTCTTCGAGGGCGTCCTCAGGGCTGCCCCGGGTTGCGGGGACCTTCTCCTTGAGGTCGTAGGATAGCCCTATCTTCATCCTACAAAAAAGAGACAACCTGGACGACCCTATCCATTCGCCGGTTGGAGACAATGATCTGGTTCTTCAAGACGCGCTTGAACCCTGTTGGACCTTAACGCCGACTTTGGATGGTGATGCCAATGCAGGAAAAGCCAACTGATTTACGTTGCCGTTGCGGCGGCCATTATTGCCCCCAACCTTCACTGGGCCTGATTTTGAGATATTGGGGTTTCGGTAATGAATGAGACGCCCCTGGTAGTTCCTTATCAGTAGCTCTTCAGTGGTTTGGAGCACCACATAGTTTGGCTGAAGGGGAACTTTACCTCCACCCTGAGGCAGGTCAACCACAAAGGTGGGAATAGCCAAGCCCGACGTATGCCCTCGCAGTCCCTCAATGATCTTTATACCGGTTTCCACCGGCGTTCGAAGGTGCTCTGTGCCTCGTACCTCGTCACACTGGAAGAGATAGTAAGGGCGCACCTTTATTTTGAGGAGCTCATGGCAGAGCTTCGTCTGTATTTCTACGCTATCATTTACTCCACGAAGGAGCACAGACTGGTTGTTCACAGGAATTCCAGCCCGCAGTAGCTTGTCACAGGCAACAGCAGCCTCTGGTGTTACCTCATGGGGATGGTTGAAATGGGTATTGACCCATATTGGCCCGTATTTTGATAACATCGAACATAGTTCGTCATCTATACGTTGCGGCAATACGACAGGGAACCTGGTCCCGATACGTATTATCTCCACGTGCTCAATCTGTCGCAGGCCGGCTAGTACCTTCTCTAAACGTCTGGTGGAGAGGGTCAATGGGTCACCGCCGGAGATAACAACATCGCGGACCTTTTTGTTCTGGCGGATATAATCCATCATACGGTTGATCTCGTCACTGTTGTGCACCCATTGACCATTCCGCCATTCCCGTTTCCGGGTGCAGTGACGGCAGAGCATAGGGCAGATGTCAGTAAGTACCATTAATACCCGGTCAGGATACCTGTGAACAAGTCCGGGGACAACAGAGTGTCCATTCTCGTCAAGAGGGTCGTCCATGCCAATGCCAGACAGGCCTATTTCCTTAAAGCAAGGTATGGCCTGAATCCTGACGGGGTCATCGGGGTCATCAAAGTTGATGAGAGAGAAATAGTATGGGGTTACTGAAAGAGGATATTTAGTTGTAACCAGCCGGATCTGCTCTTGATCCTTGGCTGATAAAGAGATATACCTTGTCAGTTCGTCAACAGTAGTGATACGGTTGCGGAAATGCCATTTCCAGTCGTTCCAGTTTTCTTTTGAGACATGCCCGAAGAACCGGCTCCTGTTCTTCAGGGCCACTCTACCTGGGGGCTCTTCTTCTACCTCGCTTCTAAAAGCAGTAGTACTTGGAGGTTCCTCCTCTATACGGCCTTCCATGATCTCTGTCGACTTTCTCATTCTATTTTATGCGCCTCCTTTTTCGTTTAGTTTTCCGGTTTCTGGCCGAAAATCAGGTGACTAAAGTTATGCCCCTTATGCTTTATGAATATCCAATAACATCATTAGTGCATTTATATAACCAGGGGAAACCCATGTCAAGTGGTTTTGGCGTGGTGTCCAGCACATACTGATGTTAACATTTTATTAACATTTTGCAATCCTTTGCCTTCAAGCTTCAGGGTTACGATGAATCAACCCCATAACACGCTACAGATATAAATGCTCAGGGCACCGACGATGAGCATTGGGGGGGTGATGATGAGCCCCAGCTTCAGGTATTGAAGGGGATGAATTTCAAGCCCTCTACGCCTCAGGAGCACCAGCCAGAGCATGGATGACAGTGAACCCATGATAGTGATGTTCGGCCCCATGTCGGCTCCCATGATGGTGGAGTAGATAATGCTTTGACTCAATGATGACACCGGGTGGCCGATACTTCCCAGGCTGGACACTGAGACCATCATCATTGACCAGTTGTTGACCAGGTTTGAGCCAAGGGCTGTGCTGAATGAAACGGCCAGGATTGCCCCGATGGTGCCTTTGGAGGAAAGGCTGATCACTGCCTCGCCCAGATAATGGGTAACCCCAGCGTTCTCTAACCCCTTCACTATCAGTGCCAGGCTGAAAATAAAGAGGAAGATGGGCCATGAAATACCTGAGCCCACGCTGGCTGGCTTAAGACGTCGGAAGGCAAAGCCGCCTGCAAGGAGGATAGCCGCGCCGGCCAGTGCTGGCCAGGAAAGCGGCTTCCCATACAGAGAGGCGAGTATGTAGCCAACAGCGGTTAGTGCCAAGCCGGAGCAGGCAAACAGGAAAAAGGCATCAATCTTGACAGGGGATTCCGGTTGCTCATCCTTGAAGGAGACTGAAATATCCTTTCGGAATATGAGAAAGAAGATCAATATGTTTATGGAGACTGCCAGTATGCTGGGCAGGAGGGAGAATCGAAGGTATTCACCCAGAGTAATCCCGAACCTGTCCACCGGCAGCAGATTCACCGGATTGGACACAGGCAAGAACATGGAAGCGGTATTGGCGATAAAGGCGCAGGCAAAGACATAGGGCAGCGGGCTAAGTTTCAGTCTGGTAACCAACACGAAGACGATCGGGGTCAGTATCAGGGCTGTGGCATCATTGGAGAAGAAGATAGTAATCACTGTTCCCAGGCCAAACACGATGAGGAGTAATGTGCGCCCGTTGCCCCTGGCTAGCCTGACAGCCTTGAAAGCGCTCCACTTGAAGAATCCTGCCTGGTCTGCCACGGTGCTGATCACCATCAGGCCCAGGAAGAACAGGAGGATGTTCGCCGTGTTCCGGAGCACCTCGTAGCCCTCAGCGGGCAATACGATGCGAGTGATGAACATGGCGACAGCGCCCAGCGCTGCCGCGGTGGCTTCGTTCAGGGGCTTTGGCCTGGTCATGATCAATACCACGGTCAAAGCGAAGATACATAAGCTCAGGGTCAGGGTCATGAAAACCTTCTCCTCGTAAAAAGCGGAAGAGCTCCCCTCTTGGAAGCGAGCCCTTCCGCATTGCTAACCAGGGTGTCAGGGCAGCAACTACTTCTTCTTGGAAGGCGATGACGGCTTTGCTTTGTCTGGCTTGGATGGTGTGGAGCAAGGCTGTTTTTTAGTCTTGCAGGGCATGGGGCACCTCCTTTCTCAATGAACTTCCGTAGTCTCACGGAGACATATTCAAAATGATGAGTCAGGTGGCATTTGTGTCATACTACTGCATGTCCATGCCCCAGTAAAGTCATCAGTCGGGAAAATAGATCAACTTGCTTGTGCCGAGTTGGGATAGTAACAGGCGCATGGTTTTGTGATATCATCGTCAAGAGAGGTTGTCAAGACATTTTCGGGAAGAACGCGCGCAGGTCTACTGATATCGGCGAGCTGCTGAAGGCTCCGGGCTGGAAGCGAAGGGAAGCTTCCGATTCAGAGGGGTGAAGTGTGGAGGTAGGAAGATGATCTATCTGGCACCGCTATTACATTTCTATCAGCCGCCAACTCAGTTCCACCGGATATTGAAGAAGGTTTGCAATGAGTCCTACCGACCGCTGGTGAACCTGTTTCATGAACAATCTCATGCCCGGGTTACGGTAAACATTAACGCTGTGCTTACCGAGATGCTGGATGAGCATGGGATGTCAGATGTAATTGATGGATTGCGAGAGCTGGCTGAGGCGGGGCGGTTGGAGTTTGTCGGTTCGGCGAAGTATCACCCTATCCTGCCCCTCATCCCTCAGGATGAGATGCTGCGGCAGATAATGCTGAACTATCAGACCAACAGGCGGTTTTTTGGCAAGAGCTATTCGCCTCAAGGGTTCTTTACTCCGGAGATGTGCTACAGTCCTGACATCGTGAAGCCGATACTGGAAGCGGGGCACAAGTGGCTCATCGTGAGCGGGCTGGCCTGTCCTGTGGCCTGGCCTACCGATGTCATCTATCAGATAAAGGCTGGTGGCCAGAAGCTGGCCGTATTCTTCCGTGATGACATCTTGAGCAACCGCATATCTTTTAAGCAGACTGATGCCAGAGGGTTTATTGAACAATTGAAGGGACTTGGCCGTAAGGGAGCGGATATCTACGTGGTAATAGCTATGGATGCCGAGACCTTTGGCCACCACATACGCCACTGGGAGGAACTGTTCCTGGCTGAGGTGTATGAGGCGCTACAACCAGAAACAGGCGCTGGAGGCCATGGGGCAAGCCGAACGGGTGTTGAGAAGGCCGGTGATGGGGTTCAAAATTTGGGGCAGTCTGTTGATCCGGCAAAGGAGCAGGTCGAACTGCTGCGCACTACTGCTGAGACGGGCGAAATCCAGGTGGTCACTATGAGCGAGCTTCTGAAGCATTTCCCTGCTGGCGAGCTTGTTGAACCCCGGCCCTTGTCGTGGAGCACTACTATGGATGATGTCCAGGCCGGGAACCCCTACCCTCTGTGGAACTCAAAGGACAACCTGATCCATCAGTTGCAGTGGCAGCACCTCAAGATAGCCATCGAACTGACCAGGAAGGCCATGGAAGGCGCTACCACCGAGTCTGTCAAGTATTATGCTGATATAGCTAGGGGGCTGTTGGACAGGGCGATGCACAGTGACCAATTCTGGTGGGCCAGCCGCAGGCCGATGTGGGACATAAACCTGGTCAACCGAGGCCTGATGCAGCAGCGTGAGGTGGTCTTTAATGCTTACAAGGCTATCAGGATGAGCGATTTAAGCGAGGATGAGAAAACGGAGGCGTATTACCGGGTTATTGTCTCCCGTGATCTGAGGACCAAGATCATGGACCAATTATTCATTCTTTGAGTGCAGGTTCGTGGTCTCTCCTCTTCTTGTTGGCTATAGCCTCACCTACAGAGGCTTACAGATGATCTCGTGAATGTGAAGGTCGGCCAGCCTGGTTGTAGGTGCAGAGGTAACGACCACAGCAGTATCGGCCCCCAATCCAGTACCGGCCACAGCTATGACCTTCTCGCCGGGGATAACCAATCCCCCGTCGCATGCCATCAGGGTGATTTCGATGCAGACCTTGAGGCCCTGGCAAAATGTTCGGAGAAGAGTCGCCATGAGGCGGGGTGTTCGGTTGCCGTAGAAATCCTCGGTATGGAAAAGCATAGTGCCGAAGTGAACACGGTGCCCTTTCTGCTCAAGCTCTGAAACCAGTGTTTGAGGAAATCTCTGTTGCTGCCCGAACCCGAACTGGTGGGGGATGATTGCCAGTTGAATATCCGACCCGGCGAAAGCCTGGCTGGCGGCCCTCGCCGTATCTCCCCGGGTGGAGGCAAGGACCACCTTCTTGACGTCTCTTGCCTGTGCTCTTTCCTTGACCAGCCTGAGAACCTCACCGGTGTTCTGCTCACCCGCCTTCTCGAAGTAGACGATCTTTTCTTCCATTTTATAGCTCCTTTTTGTGTCTAGCCATGTAGCTTTTTGAGCAGCCAGGCCATGTTCTGCCCCAGGACTTGCATGGTCTGAATGCCTTCCGCATCCTTATCAACGTCACCCTTTTCCAGGCCAAAGGCGAAATTCCAGTAGGAGGATCCCGGCACAATCATTTCGCTCATCAGGAAGAAGTGATTCATGGTATCCAGCGCATGCACCTGGCCGCCGCGACGCACAGCGACTATGGCAGCGCCGGCCTTGTGCCGGAGGAGGCCGCTGTTAGCTTTGCAAACCATGACAGCGCGGTCAATCAGAGCCTTCATGGTTGGAGATACACTGGCGACATAGACAGGCGAAGCCATGATTATGCCATCCGCTTGCATCATCTTTTCGATGTACGTGTTCAGGGCATCGTTCTCTTGAATGCAGCGCTTGTTGACGTTGATGTAGCACTTATAACAGGCGAGGCAACCTCTAAGCTCTTTGCCGGCAAGCTGTATCATTTCCGTTTCAATACCTTCTTTTCCCAGCTCAGCGAAGACATGCTTCACCAGAATAGCGGTGTTGCCATCCTCACGGGTGCTGCCGTTGAAGGCTACCACTTTCATTGGGGCTCCTCCTTTAGACGAAGTATCACGATAGTGAGCGGGGCAATCCCGGCGTTGGCCGAGTCGGCCTGACCACGCTATCCCCTGTATCTTAACAGCCTGTCAGATGAGGGGCAACCCGCTTCATATTGCCAGACGCGGTACCTCTATTGCCCCGGTGCTTGATTTGACTATAAGCGGGTGCTACTATTGCTTCCACAGATCACTGAGAGGCCAGCCGGCTGATGGTTAGCAATGCTGGCTGTGACATAGTCATGTGACGAGCGGTTCTTCTGAGGGGAAAAGAGCGCCCAGATGTATTCCCCTGGGAGGGAGGATGGGGTGGTGAACGAGCGCATCAGATTGCATCTGATGTATCCTCCATGTTACGATTCAAACTGCCAGCAGAAGTGAGTGACAACATGAGGGAAGATTCTCCTGATGATGATGCCTTTGGCCGAGGAGTTGCCCATGCCAGAACAGGGAGATAAGGGAGGCATGTCCCCACAGGAATGGGGTGAGCTTGTAACATCGATCCTTAGCAACAAGCTGGTTAGAACTTTGCTTGAAGTGGATGCGGAGGTACTCAGCAGAGCAGACATTGTGGCTATACTGGAAGAGGAACTCCGAGACTTCCTGGTGTTGAAAGCAAAAGCAAACTCCAAACAACCGGAAGCAATTGTGCTGCGGCAGGCTCATCTGAAGCTAACGGAACTGATTCAGAGGTCATTCATGGTCACCCAACTGGTCTTATTGGACAGGCCGACAGTTGAGAGTAAAAAGGCACAAGACTCAAAGAATGAGTCGTTAACCCAGATGCAAGATGAACCTATTACAAAATATTTGCTTAAATGGCATGCTGCGAGGATGAATGACATTGGCTTGCAGTTTGTCGCTGCCCTGGTGGGGGTAGCTCAAGACCACGGGGATGTATACAAGCAACTTGGTTTGCCTGCTGAGATTGAGTCTAGATTGAAGGCCGTTGGTTATAGACACGCCTGAGATTAAATGAGATAGGCAGGGGCAAATCGTGAGCCAAATCGATATTCTGAGGTCAGGAGAGGGGCAATGGCAACTGCGGTCAGAGGCAAGATAGGCTATGCACTGGGCGGTGGTGGTGCTCGGGGCATGTCTCACATTGGTGTGATCAAGGTTCTCGAGGAGCACGGGCTCTTCCCGGAGGTTATCGCGGGAACCAGTATCGGCGCGCTGGTCGGTGCTCTCTACGCCTGGGGACTCAAAACCAGTGAGATAGAGCAGTGGGCGTTGGGGGTGGACTGGAAACGTATGGCGCTTCTGGTCGATCCCGGTCTATCTGTAAGTGGCCTCATTCATGGCAAGAGGATCACATCGATGCTCAAGTCTCTCCTGGGAGATGTGACGTTTTCTGATCTGAAGCTTGGTTTTGCCTGTGTGGCGACGGACATCCTGAATGGCCAGGAGGTGGTATTGGACAGTGGCCCAGTAATCAAAGCTGTCCGGGCCAGCATCTCCGTTCCTGGCATCCTGACCCCGGTCAAGGTGGGTGGGCGATACCTTGTCGATGGCGGTCTGGTGAATGAGGTTCCCGTGAGTACGTGCCGTCACATGGGTGCGGAGTATGTTGTGGGAGTGAATGTTGTACCTGGCCCAGGCGACATGCAGCAGGAGTCGAAGAGCAAACGCCCTCCGACTCTGGTCAAGGTACTGAGTCAGTCTCTGCTTATCGCCGGGCACCGGGCGGCTATGCAGAATATGGAGGATGCTGACTTAGCCATCAGTCCAGCAGTAGGGAGGATAGGCTTCTTCCAGTTCGATAAAGCGGCTGAGGCTATTGCTGCTGGGGAGGAGGCGGCGCGCCATGCTCTTGATCAAGCTGGAATACCACATGGCTAGCATCCTGGTTGCCAACAAGGTGAGAGGCTGCAGACAGGCACTTCCAGATAGTTTCCATAGAGAAAAGGGGGTTAAGGTATGAATGACAAGCCGGGTTTCGCTCAGTCAGTAGGTGATTTCCTCGTTTTCCGACGGATGCTGGGTACCAATTTTATTAAGCTGCTCTGGGTTGTTGGCGCAATCTGGCTCACCGTCGGTGCTGTGGCGCTCGTGTTGCGGTCGCTTGACACCCACGGTGCGTGGGCTACATGGGGTGTCGTCTTGAGCATTTTTTTCGTCATTTTTGGCAACATGGTCTGGCGGCTTGTCTGTGAAATAGTAATGGCGTTCTTTACCATGTTCTTTGCCATGCAAGAATCTCTGATGGCAATCGACAAGTCCCTGAAACAACAGAAATAGTCCTTATCATTGCTCAAGTAACTTACTCACCCGGATAAAGGTCGCTGAAAACCGCAGGTGAGCCTCTCCAAGCCGAGAGGCGAAACAAGCTGCTGCCAGGGGGTGAACAATGCAGGCAAACCTAAATGGCAAAGTAGCATTAATTACGGGCTCAAGCAAGGGCATCGGCAGGACCATAGCCCTAAGATTTGCGGAGAATGGGGCGGATATCGTGGTGAATGCAAGGAGCCAGGGCACTGCTTTACAGGTGGTGGAGCAGATCGAGGGTTTGGGGCGGAAAGCCAGCTTTGAGCGGGCAGACATATGGAACTATCAGGAAGTAAAGCAGATGGTGGATAGTGCGGTGCAAAAGTTTGGCAAGGTCGATATACTGGTTGCCAGCGGTGGGGGAGGTGGTGCTCCTCCTGAATCCTTCCATAAGATTGCTCCTGAAGCATACATGGATGTCATGAGGAGCCATTTATTCTCCAGGCTCTACTGCGTAAGGGCCGTTCTTGACCACATGATGGAGAGGCAAACCGGGAAGATCATCATTATCACCTCAGACGCAGGCAGAACACCTACCCCGGGGGAATCCTTGATCGGTGGTGCTGCGGCTGCTCTCGTGCTTATGACTAAGGCGCTGGCACAGGAAATTGCTCGCTCGCAGATACGGATAAACACCATATGTACTACTGTGACCAAAGATACGCCAGGCTATGAATACGCTATGGCAAACCCCGATAGCCGCATATTTAAGATATTCAAAAAGGCAGAGGAGCGGATGCCCTTTGGCATGAACCGACCCGATGATATCGCGCAACTGGCGTTGTTTCTCGCCTCAGAGGACTCAAATCAGATCACGGGGCAGATCTTCAGTATAAGTGGAGGGCTGTCCTTCCCAGGTTGAATATAGACCACCTGAATATGGGTAGTATCCCTACCAGAGCAAGGGCTCTGCCTCAGCCAGTCTCCCTGCCATCTTATCAGCCAACCCCTCAGCATCGGCGCCATATTCCTGGAGAAGACTTTTCTTTGCCCATATGGCAACACAATTGAGCGAACATGATTCTTCTTGCCCCTCTTTCCCTGTTTTATTGATATGAAACACGCACGCAGCATGCCAGCGAGACACGGCACAGCAGCCGGAGAGAGCTTCTGCGCCCATGCACTGATATTGCCTTTTGTATCCAAGCTGAGGTTGACATGCCTCCCATCTGATGGTATTGTCCGAGATGAATTCTTCGCAGACTACGAAGACCACAGGGAAGGGAGTCTGTCGTTGGGCCGTCCTGGTTTATTGTATAGGTTATTCCACCTGAGAGTCCATGTTCCAAAGCTAACGAGGCAAAGAATACCTCGAACTTCCTCATGTGCACAGGGTAGGCATAGGTTCAACAAGGAAGGGATATGCAAGCGATGTGGCCTATATGCTCATCCACGCGACTATGGTGAAGCTGAGGAAAACAACCATATAAAGCAAATGGGATATCCCCGCCGCAAGGCCGCGAATCCAGTTCCCCGAAGGTTCCGGAAATGGTATAGTGCTCAGAGGCCACTTCTGCCAGGTGAGCGGGTGGCAGGAGCACCTAAATACTATGGCCCAGGTGGCATCGTACGACGACGCAAACATAGAAAGGGAAGGTAGTGAGTCAACGCCCTTCTCTATGATAAGGTAATCGCGCAGTCGCTCGGCGGATTTCGACACCCCTATAGAGCAAGTTCAGCTCGCCCATGAGCAGAACCCCCCACTCCTAATTTGATGTTATAGCTTGACATATCATATAATATAGTGTTATATATAGTTACCCTTCTACAAAGAGGTTGAAAATGACCAAGATACTAGTTGACCTGTCAAACGAAGAGGACAAGATTGTTGAGGTCTATAAGATCGTGCATGACCTTAACAGCAAGCAGGACGCTATCAAACAAATGGTCAGATACTTTGAAGCTGACATCAAGCCGAAAAGAATCAAGGACAAAGACTACTTCTCGGTATAGGAGGTATTAGTCATGCCAGTCTCAGCTATAGTCGGAGTAGTGGTCGGGGTAATCCTATTGATAGCCCTGTTCCTAATGATCAGGGGTTGGATCAGCATCTACAACAAGTTTCAGTATTGGATCAACAGGGCTGAAAGAAAATTCGCTGACATAGACGTAGTCATGCAGCAAAGGATTGACAACATCCACGCCCTGGCGCAAGTAGTGAAGAAGTATGACATTCATGAGTACAAAGCTCTTAAGGATGTTACCGAAGCAAGAAGTCGCTGGACAAAAGACACCAGTCTCAACGACAAGGTGAGACAGACTTCTGAATTGGAGAACAACTACTTCAAACTCCAGGCAGTGTTTGAGAAGTACCCAGATCTCAAAGCTGACAAGATGCACCTCACCCTAATGGAAAGGGACTCTCATGTGGAGGCAAGGCTCCGTCAGACCAGGTTGAAGTACAACCACGCGGCCCAGCAGTACAACCAGAAGATCAAGATATTCCCCAGGAACATCGTCGCGCGGGCGCACAACTTCACGAAACTGGATTATCTGTCATTTGAGGGCCAAGAGAAGTATGAGCCAAAAGAAATCTTCGATGATGAACCGTGACTCCCGTATGGCGTGAGGAACCAGAGCCATGCTGGTAGAGTACGAGACAGGATATGCGATTGCTAAGGACGTTGACACGGTCATCAATTCGGCAAATGGGTTCCTGCTTCTCGGTACTGCTGGAGCTGGCAAAATAAGGGAAGTCTCTCGGCGACTGAATGCTGCGGAGAAACTGGAATATGATGCGTTGATCGCCAGTTTACCTAAGAGCACAGGACGATGGTATCGCCATGTCTACCGGACGAACAAGTGGCATCGAACATACGCTCAGTTATCTTGCCTCAGAATCTTGTCGAACAAGAAGGACAACTAATTTCGGAGAGGAAGAGCTGTTCTGGATACGGACTGGACAACTACTGACAAGCGAAGGTTGATTCATGCGGTTGCCATGTCTTATGAACTCACCGGGAAATGGGCGAAGAGAAAGAAGGCAACCAAAGACACGATTAAGGAAGCTCTTCGCGAGTCACTCAAGATCGCCGATTCAATTGAGTCGCGAAGCATTGCCTTGCCCCTACTTTGCGCAAGGCCTTCCTATGGGGTAACGCCAAAGGAGTCTCTCGCCGCAATACTTGACGTACTTAAGGAATTCGAGAGTTCATCCATACAGAAGGTTATTGTCTGTTTCGGGAGAGCAAACCCACCAACCGTTTGAGATGTCTGAGTTTGGTACGTTGGGCCTTTAGGGAGTCTGTGATGTCAAGGGTAAAGAAGCGCCGAAGAGGAACCGCAATAGTCGAAACAGATGAGGGGATTCTAGTCGCCGCAGGTAGGGGAGGCGTATTTATCCTGCCAGGCGGAGGAACTAAGAAAGACGAATCAAGAACCCAAGCCGCGATGCGGGAACTGCGAGAGGAGACAGGTCTACATCCACACCGTGCCAAATATCTATTTCGGCACGTCGGCAAAGTCAATAAGTCCCACGGCCATGGTCACTTCCAAGACCACCACACCGTCTGCCTCGTAAGCGCGACAGGTGTGGCTAGTCCGCATCACGAAGTGAAGCATGTTGCCTATTACAAGCATGGCTCCGGGGTGAGGATATCGGGCACTACTAGGGAGATCATTGAGAGGTACTACGCCTACAAGAAACGCAGCAGGACAGCACAGAAACGGATTACCATCGTCAATAGAATACTCGAATGGCTCACAGGGACAGGCCGCCATACGCCCCAGGGAGTGTCCGACGACTACCAGTTCTATGACTAGCTTCTTTGTCGAATTCCGTCTTCATGGGTATGCGAACACCCACGCCAAGCATGTGATAAGGGATGTGGCCAGAAGATATCGTGTTCGTGGCATGATCAGAACCAGACCCGTGCCCCACGTGGGCCTATACCCCCCATCAACTGCTCACGATATTAGGGATGTCATCCGCACAGTCCAGAGAGTAGGGCAGAACTACACATTGGTGCCATTCAGCATAAAAGGCTTCGGCTCCTACAGGGACTCCAAGGTCATCTACATGGACATAGAGCCGTCGCTCGTGCTGAAACAGCTCCGCACCGAACTTACTCAGGAGCTCAACAGCGCACTCGGCAAAGCAAATCCAGAGTACGACTTTCACACGACTATTGCCTTCAAAGATCTGGGCTACAAGTTCGACTCAATATGGGAATACATCAAGGCAATGGAACAGCCAGATATCGAACAATACTTGCTCAGAATTACCGTGCTTGGGAAGAGATCCAGGATTGTCTGCGAATACGATCTGGTTTTGAAGCGGTTGCTCAGTCGCCGACAAGCGTTGAGTAGATATTGGTGGAGGAGAACCGTGGACGAAATGAGGCGGTTGCAGGGCACCGAGGCTAAAGAGCCCACTTCTATTCTTGCTAGAGCGTGGCATTATCTTGCGAACATCTTCAGACTATGAACGGAGCCACTGTACTCTTCTTACAATCACGAAGGCATGAAGGTGGGCCTGACCCCAGCAGGTGTACCATTTCTTGGGTTACAAGTGCCAGAGGATGAGCCCACCCCTCGATATCCAGGCTGAGGTAGGCTGGCAGACACAATAAGCATAGGTTGACACCCTCTGTTCTCTCGTGCTATTGTCCGAGGTGACTGACACGGAGACACTCGTGCTAGCTGCTTGGTAAAGGTCAGAGTCACAGTTCCACAAAAGGAGGGGGAATCATGCCAAGACTAAAGGTGCTGTTTTCGGTTGTTGCTTTGGTGGCTCTTTTGGCTCTGAGCTTAAGTGGCTGTGCCCCCTCAGAGTACAAGCTATCGTCATCAAGTAATCCTGATGCTGGTGGCACTATCAGCCCTGCCAGTGGGACATACCAGAAGGAAGTAGGAGTGGATGTTACTGCCACCCCGTCTTCAGGATATCGGTTTGATCATTGGGAGGGCGGTGCATCAGGTGAATCGCCAACAGTATATGTAGTTATGGACAGCAATAAGAACCTCGTTGCCTATTTCACCAAGACCTATGTGCTTTCTGCGTCTAGCACGCCCAGCAGTGGTGGCAGTGTAAGCCCCACCAGCGGGACGTACGACGAGGCCGATAACGTGACAATCATTGCCACACCGGCCCAGTACTACAAGTTCAATGGCTGGGCTGGTGATGCCTCAGGCAGTTCTGACCATCTAACCATAACAATGGACTCCAACAGGACCGTAGTCGCCTCTTTCACCAAGCTTACCTACAGTCTCCAGACTCAGGTTGATGCCTCTGGTGGGGGGACTGTTGACCCAGACAGTGGAACCTTTGAAGCTGGAACTCAGGTCTCAGTAACTGCCACACCAGCCAGTGGGTATAGATTCAACCATTGGGGAGGCAGTGCCACAGGAACCTCCAATCCAGTGAACGCCCCTATTGACACCAACAAGACCGTCACTGCCTATTTCACCACGCTCTCCCACGGGCGGAAGCGGCTGCTGGGGCCAAGGTTGACGATCTTGCCCGGTTGGCAGATCAGCTTGGGCTTACCGCTCAGGATGCGGGGCATAACGAACTGACCCGCTTCTTGGAGGCCAAGACTCCTGGCGAGTT
>JAPLHP010000100.1 GCA_026389585.1 Chloroflexota bacterium
TCGAAGTATTAGACCTTTAGCGTCCTGAACTCCGACGAAGTCCTAGGAGTGTGTCCGAGTAATACCTATGCTGAGCGTGGGCGACCTTGATTTTTGACTTCTTCTAGGCATGGCCAACCTATTACTCGGACAGGCTCCTAGGAGCTTGGGTCACGACTATTTACCCAAAGCTAGGCTGGGCGCAAGCGAACGGTTGTTTTGTGCCTAATTTATCCGCGTTGTCCGAGTGGTGGCCCACCCTCCTAGTAAGTCGCCCACTCGTCTTTATCTCTCCACTCTAGTTGACGATAACGCTCACCATTCAGAACTTCAAACCTGAAGGGCAATTGTGCTATAGTATTGCTATTGTTGGTACACAGACGACTCGGGTAATGTGCGGATATCTGTGCAATGCCGAAATTATCTATTCTATTTGTCTTTTGATTCGTACGCATGAAATGGCAGAGATCCCCAGGTTGGCGAGGGAGTAGTTCGCTCTCACTAGAAGAGGCGATCACTGTAGGAGCCTGGTTGAATCTGGCGGATTGGTTCAGCACCACTGGCACGTAGTTTGCTGCAGATTGCGTTCAGCGCGTCAATCTCCTTCCTGGACAAGCATGAGGTTGGCGACAAGGAGGCATAGCATGGCAGTTGCCCAATCCATCGAACGCCGACTCGATCGGCTGCGCATCTGGAACATCGCCGTCGGGCTGATTCTCGCAGCACAAGCGATCATGATCGCGGTGCTCACCAACAGCTTCTCTCTCCCGGTGACGGCCACGTTCATGAACGGTCCGCCAGGCACCGCGCCCGAGCTGCACCACTTGTTCGATATCGCCACCGGCTGGGGCGTGGTAGCGTTCCTCGCTATCTCGGCCGGCGCTCTGCTGATCATCGCGTCACCGCCCGTCTTTCCATGGTACAAGCGCAACCTGCTCCAGAACCGCAACTACGGACGCTGGATCGAGTATTTTTTCAGCTCCTCGATCATGATCGTGTTGATCTCGCAGATCACCGGCATCAGCGATATCGCCGCCCTGCTGGCCATCGCCGGCATCAACGGGTGCATGATCCTCTTCGGCTTGCTCATGGAGAAGCACGAAACACCGGGCAAGCCGAGCTGGCTGCCGTTCTGGTTCGGCAGCCTTGCGGGCATCATCCCGTGGATCGCGATCGTCGTCTACGTCTGGGCACCGGGGCTCAACGTATCGCCGCCCGGGTTCGTGTACGGCATCATCATCTCGCTGTTCGTCTTCTTCAACTGCTTCGCAGTGAACATGGTGTTGCAGTACAAGAAGGTGGGTCCCTGGCGGGACTACCTGTTCGGCGAGAAGGTCTACATCATCCTCAGTCTCACGGCGAAGGCGCTGCTCGCGTGGCAGGTGTTTTTCCCGGTCCTGGCATCAGTCCAGAAGTAGAGCGGAGGTCGCCCCTGAACGCATTCGTTAGATTGCATTCGTGTCCCCTGTCGTCATGCTTTAGGAGGAAATTGTTATGCTAACAGGCCCACTCATACTGGGTATCGTTTTTGTCCTGTTGTATGTAGCTTTCTTGTTCTGGTTCGGAGGCAAGAGCAGGCCATTATCCCAAGCGGAAGTCGATGCGCTGCTTGCCGAAATGCAGAGGCGGGCGGGCAAAAAGGCGCAGACTGAGGAGTCCTCTCCCATCCTGAAGCAATTCCGTGACCTGACCAAAAATGATGATGGGCGGGAATACTATATGGTCAACCTCCAGAAGTTTCGAAAGAAGGCCTTTTACCCCGCAGGAAGCCAATATAACGATGATCCGATGGCGGCAAACGACCGCTATAACCGCGCCATCATCCCGCTGCTGCTTAAGCACGGCGGATTTCCGGTTTTCGACGGCGTGGTGAAAGGCCGGTTCATTCACCCTAATGCAGCGGACGATTGGGACCACATTGCCATGGCGCGCTACCGCAGCCGCAGGGATATGATGAAAATGGCTATCGAGATCGCCGGAAAAGGCATTGATGTCCATAAATGGGCGGCGTTGGAGAAAACGCAGGTCTTCCCAGTAAAGCCATTGGTCAACCTGATGTTCACCAGAGCAATAGTTGCAGTCTTCCTTTGCGTGATGGCCATAGTGTTACACCTATTCTTGAGTGGGTTCAAGCTATACTAGAAACAGGCCCCCTCCGGAAGCATGGTGGGGCGCACCGGCAGGGCTCGTTCTCCGAACAACGCTGCGGCATAGCAACGCATTGCTGCCGAGTCGTTCCCCTCGGGGCTGATTATTGCGTTTCCTTCAACACGGTGACTAACGTGGAAGTACGTCGACACCCGATTGTGGCGTTTGTTTGTTGTCTTATCCTCTGGGTTGAGGTATGGTGGTTACCATTGGTTCGGTTGTAGATGGATATTTCGTAAATACAACAGAGACGATATCCTGATTATCCTGATGCCTGTTCAATGATAAGTGCAGTTGTTCCGAGTCGCTGGCAGTTGGTGTCGGTTAAATGAGCTCGGAGCAGCGGTTAAGCCAAGTTTGGCTTCATGTCTGCTTGCCAACCTCACCCTCGATGCAGAGGACAGAGTTACGTCCAGACGGCGATGACCACGGCGTCGGTGGCATGTGAGTCGTTGAAGGATGCTACGGCACACAAGCGCCCTGTGGTCATCTCGGCGGAGGGGATGGCACGCTGCGACTCGACCGAAGCCGATCGGCCTAAGCTTTGTTGGGTAACTTGCCTTTCCTAGGAGCCTGTCCGAGCAATAGGTCGGCCGTGCCCCGAAGAAGTCAACAACCAAGGTCGACCACGCTCAGCACAGGTATTAGTCGGACACACTCCTAAACCGGCTCAAGGAGCTTCGATATCTGCTCCAGCGTGAAGACAGGCCCATCCTGGCAGATATACTTCTCGCCCACATTGCACCGGGCGCACTTGCCCAGACCGCACTTCATCTTGCCTTCCAGAGTGGTGACAATCTGGCCATCGGCAAAGCCCAGCTTCTTCAATTCAACGAGGGTGAAACGGATCATGATCGGGGGGCCGCAGATGATGGCAATGGCATTAGCCGGAGAAAGCTTCAATTCCTTGATCACGGACGGGATGAGTGCCACCCGGCCGGTCCAACTCTTGTCACCGGCATCGACGGTCAATTCCAGCTTCGTTCTGGGCGACGCTGCCCAGGTATCAAATTCGGTGGCAAAGACCAGGTCCTGCGGGGTACGGGCCCCATTGAGAATAAACAGGTCCCCAAAGTCAGCCCTGTGGTCCAGGATACTGAGGACAACAGGCCGCAGCGGCGCAAAACCGATGCCGCCGCCGATAATGTGAATGTTCTTGCCCTTGAAACTATCAAGTGGGAAGTAGTTTCCAAAGGGCCCCCTGACGCCCACAGCAGCCCCCGGTTCCAGCTCATGCAGGGAAGCGGTAACGGTGCCCACCTTTCTCACCGCCACCTCCAGCGGGCCTTTGCGGTACGCCACTGAAGTTAGCCCAAAGGGGGACTCTCCGGTGCCGAAGGCAGAGACAAAGATAAATTGCCCTGGCTTATAGTCAAACCCTGCCTTCACTTCCGGGTCATTCAGTTCAATCTTGAAAAGCCTCACGTCAGGCGTCAGGTCAACCACATCACTCAGCGTGGCTAGATAAGGCAGAAAAGGATTTTGTTGTTTCACTTTTCTTTCACTCCCAGTTTCTGAACGTCCTGAATTATCTCACGGATGTCTATATTCACCGGGCAGGCTCTGACACACCTGCCGCAACCAATGCAGTGCATGGTACCAAAATGCTCCGGGAAGTAAAGGAGTTTATGGGCAAACCTCTGTCTCATCCTGGTGCCTTTGTTAGCCCGCGGGTCATAACCGCCAGCGATCTTGCTGAACCCGGGGGACTGGCAGCTTTCCCAACTGCGCACGCGCTCGGTCTTATTCTTGCCGCCGTAGTCACGCACATCGAAGCAGTAGCAGGTGGGACAAACATAGGAGCATACGTTGCAGTGCAGGCATCTATCGGCTACCCGCCCCCAGTATGGATCGTCGAATGCCTGGCGCATTTTCTCTGTGATGCCCTTGCTGGGAACAGTGGATACCTGCGGAGCCGGCGGCTTCGGTGTATCCACCGACGACAATAGTGAATCCGGCATCAGGGCTTTGCCCTTATCGGTGAGCACCTGAATCAGATATCCGTCCTTCACCCCCGTAAGCATGATATCCATGCCGGAGGGGTCGTCCGGGGCACTGCCCATGCTGGCGCAGAAGCACTCGGGGCAGGCTGTGAGGCAGGATATTCCGACAAGGATGGTCTTCTCGCGGTGCTCACGGAAAAGAGGATCCCCCGGCTCCTCAAGGAAGGGCATACCCAGTGTGAGAATGCCTTTAGCATCGCAGGGGCGCACGCCAAAGATAACCGTTTCCTTCTCTACCTTCGCAGGCACGAGTTCCACCCGTCCATCCTTCTTCTCAATGCTGAATATCGTCTCGGTGGCGGGGAAGAGAAACTGCTTCGGGGGCAGATCGGTATTTTGATAATCGAAGACAATGTCTTCTACCCGGCTGACCTCTTTGAAAAGGGTCAGATCCTCCACCCTGGTTGGCGCTATAAGGCGGCGGGTCTCACGTAGTTTACCAAGCCAGGAGAGCAGGTCTTTCTTGGATATGAATTTGTTCATTCGGCAACCCCCAGCTTCTCGTCTTTTTGGAAAGCGGCAAAGGGTGGTGGAGCATCGGCATCAATGCCTGACTGGAACTTGAAGAGCGTCTGCACATCCTTTTCCAGCTTACGGTTAAGCAGACTGAGCGGGATATTGACCGGGCAGACGAGCTCGCAGGCGTTGCAGCCGATGCAGCGTCCCGCAAGATGGAAGGCCCGCATCGTATTCCACATCTCGTTCTCTCCCGGGGCTATCCTGATGCCAACCCACAGGGGGTCAAGGCGCTCCACAAAACACTCGCTGCAATAGCATCCCGGGCAAACCTGACGGCAAGCGTAACAGCGGATGCAACGGCTGAACTGCTCCTCCCAGAAAGCCCTTCTCTCCCCCGGCGATTTCTCTTCCATGGATTTGATATCCGGATAAGCCTCTGCAGCAGGCTCCGCCTTAGCTTCTCCCACCAGGAAATCGTAAACCACCAGCTTGTGCTGCTGGCAGATCTGGCAGGCATCCCTCAACTTATCACTGGTCTTATTCCAATCAGTCTTGGCTACCCCGGAGCAGGCGATGCCGATGATGTACACCTTATCCCGCTGAATCTGATGTTCATTGAGCAGCAGGTTGATCGCCCGGGAATCGCACGGCTTGACCACGATGCCGGTGACCTTGTCCTTGCGGTTGAGGAGGTACCTCACCAGATCCTGCGCACAGGTCTGATCAAAGATGAGCCTGTCAGCATCCTTCGAGCTGTAAACAAACAGTGGACGGGCGTTTTTCCCATCCGTAGACCGCTCGTAGCCGATGACACAGTCTACCGTCTTGCTATCCAGAAGTTCCTTGGCTTTGGCACGAATCTGTTCACTCGGGTTCATGATACGGCCTCCGGCACCAGGGCTTTCCTCGGCCCAAGCTTAATCAATTCACTGGTGAATGAAGACACCACCTGGGAAAACCTCTTCCCCTCCGAGGCGGAGACCCATTCGATCCGGAACCTGCCGCTTTCAATGCCCAGGTAATCGAGGAAGGGACGCAGCAGGGCAAAGCGGCGGCGGGCATAATAGTTGCCTTCAGTATAGTGACAGTCGCCAGGGTGACAGCCGGCAATCAGGACACCATCAGCCCCCAACTGGAAGGCCTTCACCACCAGCAGCGGATCCACCCTCCCGGAGCAAGGCACGCGTATGATGCGGATATTGGGAGGGTACGTGATCCGGCTGGTGCCTGCCATGTCAGCACCAGCGTAGCTGCACCAGTTGCACAGGAATCCAACAATCCTTGGTTGATAATCTACTGCCATAACGATACCACCTCAGCCAGTAATTGCTGTTGCGTAAATCCGCGCAGGTTGGCGGCTCCAAAACGACAGGCGGCCACACACAGCCCACAGCCCTTGCATACGGCTTCATTAACGACCGATACGGTGCGGCCATCCCTGGTCTTCTGGGAATCAATGGCACTGAAGGGACATACCGCCTGACACAGCAGGCAGCCGCTGCATTTCACCTGGTCAATCGTGGACACCATGGGATCGGTGGTGAGAAATTCCTTACTGAACAGCGCGTCCACCTTGGCCGCAGCAGCACCGCCCTGAGCCACCGACTCCGGTATATCCCGGGGACCAACACAGGACCCTGCCAGAAATATGCCGTCAGTCTGGGTTTCCACTGGGCGCAGTTTCGGGTGCGCCTCAATGAAGAAGTTGTTGGTATCATAACTGACCTTGAGGGTCTGGGCCAGTTCCGCCGCGCCATCACTGGCCTCTGCACCTGTAGCCAGAACCACCAGGTCAGCAGGAATCTCCACCGGCCTGCCGATGAGAGAGTCTTCACCACATACCATCAATTTCTTACCATCCTGGAATATCTTCGAAACTCGCCCCCGCAGGTACAAGGTACCATACTCCTGCTGGGCACGCCGGGCAAATTCATCGAAGTCCTTCCCCCCTGCCCGAATATCAATGTAAAAGATATAGCATTGCACGTGGGGATCATGTTCCTTGAGCATTATGGCCTGTTTGGCCATATACATGCAGCAGAATTTGCTGCAGTAGCTCCGCCCCTTCAACTCATCCCTCGACCCGACACAGCTTACAAAGACCACCGTATGGGGATGGGCTCCATCAGAGGGGCGGACCACCTCTCCCCCAGTGGGGCCCGAGGCGCTCAGCAGCCTCTCCAACTGGATGCCGGTAATCACATCAGGAAGCCTGCCTCCACCATACTCGCCATAGAGAGTGTGGTCAAAGGTCTTATAGCCCGTGGCAACGACGATAGCACCCACCTGGGCACTGACAATCTCATCCTTCATGGAATGATTGATGGCTCCCGCCTGGCACAACCTCTCACATTCCCGGCATTCGGAGCAGACACCACAGGACAAACAGCGATTGGCCTCCTCCTGAGCCTGCTCCAGGGTAAAGCCCAACTCCACCTCCTTGAAGTCCTTGATGCGCTCCTGCAGAGGCAGTTCTGCCATTCTCACCCGCTCTTTTTCGGGATATTGCTCCTTCAGTGAAGCTATTTCATCGTCATTGGGCTTCTCGGTCACTTTCTTCTCTTCGACTGCTGTGGGCAGAGGCTCTCCCTTGAGATACATATCCATGGATCGGGCTGCCTTCCTGCCAGAAGCCATGGCATCAATAACCATCAATGGTCCGGTAACCGCATCGCCACTGGCGAAAACACCCTTGACGCTGGTAGCCAGGCTGGCTTCATTGACCTTGATAGTCCCCCTGGATAACAATTCCAACCCCAGGTCCTTGGCAAATGCCAGATTGGGTGCCTGCCCCAGTGCCGGGATAATGGTATCCACATTCAGTATGAACTGAGAACCTTCAACGGGCACCGGGCGAGGTCTCCCGCTGGCATCAGGCTCCCCCAGCTTCATCTTGATACATTCGATACCCTTAACCGTATTCCCCTCGGTAATCACTTTAGTGGGAGCAGCCAGGAGCATAATCTCGATGCCCTCTTCCTCCGCAGCCACAATCTCAACTTCGTTGGCCGGCATCTCATCTCTGCTGCGGCGGTAGACAATGGTCACCGAGCTTCCCAGGCGGCGAGCCACTCTGGCAGCGTCGATGGCAGTATTGCCACCACCAATTACAGCCACACGGCTGCCGACCTCCACCTTCTGCCCCAGATTCACCGCCCTGAGGAAATCAACTCCGTGGATAACCCCTCTGGCCTCCTCGCCGGGCACTCCCAATTTCAGACTGTTATGGGCTCCGCTGGCTACGAGGACGGTCTCATACAACTTCTGGAGATCAGACAGCTTGACCTTCTCACCCACACTGGTGTTGAGCACTATCTCTACGCCAAGCCTCTGGATATACTTGATGTCCTTGCCAAGGACATCTCTCGGCATGCGGTACTCGGGAATGCCCACGCGCACCATTCCACCGGGTTCTGACAAAGCTTCGAATATAGTCACGTCATAGCCCAAAAGAGCCAGGTCATGGGCTGCGGTCAACCCGGCGGGGCCAGAACCGATAATGGCCACCTTCTTACCATTCTTCGTGATCTGAGGAATAGCGAGCTTCTCCACATCATACTGGTCTGAAGCAAATCGCTTGAGTGAACAGATCGACAATGGCTTATCAAGATAACCTCGCTTGCAGACCTGCTCACAGGAGTGGTAGCAGACCCGACCGCAAACAGATGGCAGCGGGTTGGTCCGCCTGATCAGCTCGTACGCCTCCTTGATTTTGCCCTTGGCAATCAGAGCCAGATAGCCCTGAACATCCATATTGATGGGACAGGTTACCTTGCAGGGCGGCGTCTCCCTCTTGTCAATAACATATTTGTTGGGGACAGCCTGAGGGAAGGGGATATAGATAGCGCGGCGCTTCCCAAGCCCCACGTTGAACTCGCTGTCCACCTCCACAGGACACTCTTTGGTGCAGTCACCGCAAGCCGTGCACTTGGTGATATCAATGTAGCGGGCTTTCTTCTTGATCTTGACCTCAAAATTGCCCACAAAGCCCTTGACCTCCTGCAACTCGGCACAGGTCATGAGGGTGATCTTGGGATGCTGCGCCACATCCACCATCTTCGGAGTCAGAATGCAGGCGGAGCAGTCCAGGGTGGGAAAGGTCTTGTCCAACTGAGCCATACGCCCGCCAATGGTGGGCTCCCGCTCCACCAGTATTACCTCATGCCCCGAATTGGCAATGTCCAGGGCTGCCTGGATGCCTGCAATGCCGCCACCAACGACCAGGGCACGCCTGGTAAGGCCCACCTGCTTGGGGAAGAGCGCCTCATCGCGGGCAACCTTGGCCACCGCCATCCTGATCAACTCGATGGCCTTCCTGGTAGCAGCGTCTTTCTCATTGCCATGAACCCAGCTACAGTGCTCCCGCAGGTTAGCTATCTCCAGGAGATAGGGGTTGAGCCCGGTTGAAGCCACGGTCTTTCGGAAGGTGTTTTCGTGCATCCGGGGTGAGCAGTTGCCAATCACCACCCTATTGAGGCGGTTCTTGACAATGGCGTCACGGACAGAGGCCTGCCCCGGTTCGCTGCAGGTGTATTTGTTGGCATCAACAAAGGCTACCATCGGCATCTTCTTCGCCACCTCAAGTACCTGAGGAATGTCAATGGTGCCCCCGATATTGGCCCCGCAGTAACAGATGAAGACTCCGATTCTAGCCATAACCTTGTTTCTCTAAGCCAATCCCTTGCTCTTCAACACCGGCAGTGGATCAGCGAAATGCTTATCCAGAAGCAACTGTTTTGGCGATAATTCCAGGGCCAGTCCGACAAGCTGGGTAAAATACAGGATGGGCAGATCAATCTTGTCCTTGTATGCTGCTTCGATTTCCTTCTGGTACATATCCAGATTACTCTGGCACATGGGACAGGCTACCGCAACGCAGTCGGCACCCAGTTGCTTAGCCTGGGAAAGTATCCGATGGGAGAGCTTCAAGACAATATCATGCCTGCTAAGAGGAAGACTGGCTCCACAGCATGCGGTCTTGAAATCCCACTCAATCGCCTGTGCCCCCAGTGACCCCATCAGCCTGTCCATCATCTCAGGATTTTCAGGATCGTCAAAATTGGTGACCTCACGCGGGCGAACGAGCAGGCAGCCATAGTAGGAAGCCACTTTCAGTCCCTTGAGCGACTTCTTCAAAGGCATGCTCCCTCTTCTCTCATGCAGTATCTGAAGCAGGTGTACCACCTCGGTATGATTACCGAACTCCGTACCGAGCAGCCGGTTGACGATATCCAGCTTTGCCTTATCAGTCAGTTCATGGGCAGTGTACTTCAGCCGGGAGAAACACATGGCACAGGCAACCGCCAACGGCAGCCCCATCCTCTCTGCTGTTTGAAGATCGCGGGCGGGCAGAGCAACGCCCAGCAGCTCACTTGTGGTGTGTGCTGAAGAGGCCCCACAGCAGGTCCAGCCCTCCAACTCCTTCAGACTGATGCCCAGTTTCTCGCATACGAGGCGAGCCGACACATCATACTCTTTTGCCGAAGAGTGAAGAGTGCAGCCGGGATAATAAGCATATGTAGTTGTAGTCATGTTATTTCTCTTTTGAGATCGGCGGCCGGTCTTTCTCCATCGCCTTCACTTTGCCGAAAATCCCTCTGACCTCGGATGCCCCCTTGACCGCAGGGGGCAGGATGGCAAGCTTGCCTCTGGAGAACATTGCCGGCACCAGCGACATGTTGGCAAAGAGGTGCCTGCTCTGCACATTGTATGAGGCAGCCAGTGCGAACTCGTGGGCCCGACCGAAGCGCTGCAAAACATTGAGAAATATGCGATGGAAGAGTTCGACATCCTTCTCCGCCGACTTGCTTCCCTCGGCAGCAGCCAGCAGTCTCAGGGATTCCATCACCCGGGCGATGTCGATCTTAGCCGGACAGCGCGAGGAGCAGGTATGACAGGAAACACAGAGCCAGATGGTCGTGCTCTTCAGGACTTCGTCTTTCAGTCCGAGCTGGATGGAACGCATGATCTGGCGAGGACCCAGATCCATAGCATAATCAACAGGGCAACCGGCACTGCATTTGCCGCACTGGTAGCAGTCGAGGACTTTTTGACCGCTCTGGCTTTCTACAAAGGTACGCAGGTCACTCAGCGGCGATGGATTAATACTGGCTAGCGTCACTCTCAGCTACAAACTCCAGTCAGCTAACTCGGCTTGTCCCCTCTGAATACTCACTGGCCTTCCCCCGGCATCATCCCCTTCGACTCTCAATTTAAGTGTACCTTAAACGTCACGAAGTCACAAATCAGTTTGTTCGAGAACCCTCTTGGTCCAGCCTCATGATTCCATCCGTTAAACCAAGATCTGTTCAAGTTCAGCCAACAACTGCTGCTGGGTGAACCCGCGCAGGTTGGCTGCTCCAAAACGGCAGGTGGAAACGCACAAGCCACAGCCCTTGCAGAGGCTCTCGTTCACCACCGCCACCGTGCGACCATCCCTCAGCACCTTGGTGTCAATGGCTTTGAAGGGACAGACTTTCGTGCACATGAGACATCCGCTGCACTTCACCTGATCCACGGCAGCCACCATAGGATCGGTGACCAGGAAATCCTGGCTGAAAAGTGCTGCCACCTTGGCGGCAGCAGCACTTCCAGAGGCAACAGATTCCGGTATGTCCCGAGGCCCAACACAGGCGCCGGCGACGAATATGCCATCGCTCATAGTCTCCACAGGGCGCAGCTTGGGGTGTGCCTCAATGAAAAACTCGTTGATATCGTAACTGACTTTCAGCGTCTGGGCCAGTACGGATGCCCCGGGGTTATGCTCCATGCCCACGCCCAGTACCACCATATCTGCCGGGATTTCGATCATTTCACCCAGGAGGGTGTCTTCACCACGCACTATTAATTTGTCGCCCTGCTGACTTATTCTGGAGATCTTCCCCCGTATGTAGGTGGCGCCACTTTCCTGGGCGCGTTTATAAAACTCTTCATAATCCTTGCTCACTGCCCTGACGTCCATGTAGAAGACATAGCAATGCACCTCGGGGTCATGCTCTTTGAGCATGATGGCGTGCTTGGCAATGTACATGCAGCAGACCTTGCTGCAGTACGGATAGCCTCTCTGCTCGTCCCTGGAGCCAACGCAGGTCAAAAAGACGACCTCCTTGGGATGCGTGCCGTCCGAGGGGCGCTTCACCTCACCGCTAGTAGGGCCGGAGGCGCTCATCAGTCGCTCCAGCTCCAAACCGGTGATCACATCAGGATACTTCCCGGCCCCCAGTTCGGTGTAAACCTTGGGATCGAAGGTCTTGTAGCCAGTGGCTACAACAATGGCCCCAAACTTATCAGTGAAAGTGATCTCCTCTTGCTGCCAGTCGATTGCCTGTGTCGGACAGAGCTTCTCGCAGATACGGCATTGGGGCGGTGGTTTGCCAGGCTTACCCTCCTCGATGAACCGGAGGTATTTCATATAGCGGCAATGTTCGGTATCAATGACAGGCTTGGGAGGGACTGCTTGCGGGAAAGGAATATATACAGCCGGGCGTTTGCCCAGCTTCAGATGAAACTCCGAGTCCACCTTCTCCGGGCATTTCTGCCAGCAGGTGCCGCAGCCAGTACATTTCACGTGATCTACCTTCCGCACCTTTTGCAGGATGCTGACCTCGAAATTGCCCACAAAGCCCTTGACTTCCTTCACTTCGGCATAAGTAAGGAGAGTAATGTTAGGATGCTGGGCCACATCAACCATCTTAGGCGTCAAAATACATGAGGAGCAGTCCAAGGTTGGGAAGGTCTTATCCAGTTGAGCCATGCGCCCGCCGATGGTAGACTCACGCTCTACCAGAACAACCTTATGGCCAGCGTTGGCGATATCCAAAGCAGCCTGGATACCGGCGATGCCGCCGCCGATAACCAGAGTCTTCTTCGTGATCGGTACCTGCTTCGGAAAGAGCGCCTCGTGGCGGGCAACCTTGGCTACCGCCATCCTGATTAACGCGATGGCCTTGTCGGTAGCGCTTTCCTTCTCATCACAATGCACCCAACTGCAGTGCTCCCGCAGATTAGCTACCTCCATGAGGTAGGGATTGAGTCCAGCAGCAGAAACAGTCCTGCGAAAAGTATTTTCGTGCATGCGCGGCGAACAGGCCGCAATAACGACCCTGTTGAGTCGGTTCTTTATAATGGCATCCCGAATAGCAGCCTGACCAGGTTCACTGCAATTGTATTTATTCTCCTCCACATGAGTTACCATTGGCATCTGCCGGGTCGTTTCAATTACCCTGGCGATATCTACGGTCCCAGCGATATTAGTGCCACAGTGGCATATAAAAACTCCAATCCTGGCCATTGTTCTCTTCAGTTCCCTTCTTTTGAATCAGCCCTTGCGATCGCTAGATTGACTCAAGAATCAGCTCTGAGATATCCCTGACCTTGATAATATCGCTCTTGTCTGTGGTAAGTACGCTGTCCTCAAAATTGAGCATGCAGTAGGGACACGCAGCAACCAGTACGCTGGCACCAGTCCCGACCGCCTGATCCAGCCTGAGATCAGAAAGCCTTTCACCCTTCTTGGTCTCCATCCATATCCTCCCACCACCACCACCACAACAGAGACTGTTGGCGCCATAATCGGGCATCTCCACCAACTCCAAACCGGGGATGCTCTTCAGAACCTCCCTCGGCTCGTCGTAGACGTTGTTGTGACGTCCCAGGTAGCATGGGTCATGGTAGGTAACCTTCAGGTTCAATTCCCTGGTGGGCTTTAACCTGCCGTCTTTGATAAGCTCCAACAGGTATTGAGTATAGTGGATCACCTCGAAACTGCCTCCCAACTTGGGATACTCATTCTTAAAGGTGTGATAGCAATGGGGTGATGTCACGACAATTCTATTGACCCCATTCTCCAAAAAGGCACCGATATTACTTTGTGCCAGCTTCTGGAACAGGCTCTCGTTGCCCGATTTTCGAACGCTTTCGCCGCAGCAACTCTCAGGCCGCCCCAAGATGCCAAAGTCTACCCCTGCCTTCTTGAGGATTCTGGCTGTGGCACGGGCTACCCTCTTTATACTGGAGTCATAGGCCGGTATACAACAGGAGAAGTAGAGTACATCAGTGTCCTTAGTAAAGATATTAACGTCCAGACCACTGGCCCAATCCGTCCGCTTTTCTGGTGCCTCTCCCAGAGGATTGCCTGTTCCAGCGATGTTTTTCAGCGTTACCCGAAGGGAATCCGGCATGTGGCCAGCTCCCATCTCCACTACTATGTTGCGAAGGGCCTTCATGATGTCGATTATGGCCACCCCGCGGGGGCAGCGAACCACACAGGCCCGGCAGGTGGCACACGTCCACGTATCTTCGCCCTCAAAGTCAACCACACCCAGTTGAGCCTGATGTATTAACTTGCGTGTGGGGAAACTCTTGACCAAATTCCAGGGGCAGGTGCCAGTACACAGTCCGCACTGATAGCACTGCCTGAGCGCCTCACCACCTACCTCGGCCACAGCATCTATGGCTTCCCTAAATGGAGATAATACTATTTTGGTGGCCTCCTTCCTGCTGCAGAAGTTCTCTACAAAATAGGATAGGATAGCTCAACCCAACTCGATAGCTATCCCTGGCCTGTGAATGCCTTATCCTGTGCTATATTCATTCTACTATAAAATATTTTCTGAGGACAAACGGCTGTAGGCATGATTCGAGAATGCTTCAATATCAAGGGAGAAGACGTCGCCTATTGCTGACAAACTGGAAGGATGCCGGGAGTATATGGCCCTTGGCTAATTGATGAATTCTACCCAACATCCATTGAGTGAACCCAATGCTGGAGAACGAGGAGGGGAGAAGTAACCTTTACTTCTTGGCATCGGCCCCGGATAGTGCCTTAACCACGAGCTCACTCAAGTCCATCGCCTTTATGGACTCTTCGACCTCCTTGGCTTTCAGGCCGTCTTCGAACATCGAGAGGCAGTAGGGACATGCAGTGGCTACGCAGTTCACCTTAGCCTGAATTACCTCGTCAGTCCGCCTTGTATTCAGTCGCTTCTCAGGTGGCTCCTCCATCCACATGTGGCCGCCGCCACCACCACAGCAAAAGCCTTTCATCCCATGTCGGGGCAGCTCTACCCTTTTGATCCCCTTGATGGAGTCCAGAACCTCTCTGGGTTGCCGGAGAATGTTATTATGGCGGCCCAGGTAGCATGAGTCATGATAAGCCACACTCAGACTATCTATGCCGCCAAGCTTCAGCTTACCTTGAGAGATCAAACCGGAAATCAGTTCAGAATGGTGAATAACTTCAAAGTTGCCGCCAAACTGTGAATATTCATTCTTCAGGGTATTGAAGCAGTGGGGGCAACTGCACACGATCTTCTTGATATTGTAATTTTTAAGAACCTCGATGTTCTTCTGGCAGAGCGTCTGGAAGAGGTATTCATCGCCCATCCTGCGGGCAGGATCACCACAACAGCCCTCCTCTACCCCCAGTATCCCAAAATTGATCCCCGCCGCCTGCATCACCTTGGCTGTGGCAATAGCCACCTTCATATTCCTGTCTTCAAGGGCGGCAGTGCAGCCCACCCAGTACAGCATGTCTACATCCGCTTTCTCTGAGAGCACCTTTACCCCCAGGCCGCTGATCCAGTCCGTTCTCGTTGCCGTGGTGCCTCTCCAGGGGTGGCCTCTGGTACCCAGGCTTTGCAGAGCTCCCTGGGCGGCTTCGGGGAATTCGGCTCTCTCCAATGCCAGGTTGCGGCGCATATCGACTATCTTGTCGATGTGTTCAATGTAGACGGGGCATGCCTGCTGGCAGGCGCCGCAGGTGGTGCAATCCCAGATAACCTCTTGTGTTATGACGTCATTGATCATATCTCTTCGCGGTTCCTTGGGTTTTCTCCACAGGGGTACGGGGTACACCTCATAAAGGTGGTCCTTCAGGTCCTGGATAACCTTCTTGGGCGAGAGCGCCTTGCCGCTGATATTGGCCGGGCAGTTATCCTGGCAGCGACCGCAGCGAGTGCAGGCATCGAGATCGAGCAATTGCTTCCAGGTGAAGTTTTCGATCTTGGAGGCGCCGTAGCTTTCAGCAGTCTCCAGATTTATCGGGGTAAGCGCCCCCTTCGGTTTCGAGGAGCGGAAGAAGACATTCAAGGGTGATAGTAAGACGTGCTGCAGGCGGGATCGGGTCAGGAAAATGTACGCCAGGAACATGAACGCCACTGCAGTATGGAACAACACCCGGTGCCATACGAGGATCTGGTTATAATATGTTCTGGCGAAGGCAGGAAGTATCTTAGAGAAACCGTAGCTCACTGGCGCCCATTTGTCCCAATCGGTAGGGGGCGTGTCGGCAGTGGCGATGCGAAAGCCCTTGACAATAAAGCCAGTGAGCAGTATGACAAATACCCAGAGGAAGATCAGCGTATCATCGGACTTGGTGTCCAGACGGGGCGGCTTCAGGATATACCTTCGGAATACAGCCAACAGCCCGCCCACGATGATCAGTACAGCACCGACCTCCGAAGCAAGCGAGGCATAGAGAAACACGTCCTGCGGTGGATTATTTATATGGACGGTATAGGAGAATAGCCGGATGAGCTTGCCCAGCACGAAGAGGATGGCCCCCCAGACGATCATAAAGTGCATCCAGCCAGGATAGGATTCACTGAGGATTCTCACATTGGCCAGGGCCACTGCAATCGTGTCCTTGATACGGCCAATCATGTTATCTTTTCGGGAATCCTTGCCACCCACACGCCACAGCAGCCACCGTCTGACGAAGCCAAAGGCGAAGGCGGCTGCCAAGGCAGGGCTGAGCACTAGAACCCCGATTATTATCGGCAGGAAGATATTCTGGATATATGAGAGCTGGCCATCCCAAAAGTTCATAGGTATCAGACCATCCTTCTGATTAATCGACAGCAGTCAGAGTATTCAATTCCAAACCGGATTTCCTTGCTCATGTCTTTGGGTATGTTGGATAAAAGGCCGTCAGGTGGGCGACAAAGAAGCAGACCAGTAGTACCCCAACCACCGTCAGCGCCATCAATATAGCTCTACTGTATTTGGGCCCAACACCAAATTCGGCCAATGCCAGTTTCATCCCCCACAGTATGCAATAGACTACGCTCGCCAGCACCAGCACTTCCAGGATTACCGCTACTACCCTAAGGAAGATATCCATCTTGCCTACACTCCAACACCACTTTTTGAAAGGCGGGGCTTGGTTCTCATCCTGCAGTCAGGACAGGTCTCCAACTGTGAGGTTACCCCGCCTGCCGCAGTGATCCTGGCTCGTACTTTATCTATCATGGCCCTCGGCGCAATCGGCGCATCACACACTTTGCATCGCACGAAATCACCCTCAGTGATTGTCTCTGATTGATAGCCCAGTTTGCCCAGATCCAGTATCTTCTCCAGTTTAAGGCATCTCTCCGGACACACCTTGATGCACAGGCCACAGCCCACGCACGACTCCTGTCGCAAGGTCAGGCTGTACGAGTCCGAGCCAGGCAGAACAGTCAATGCCTCTGTCGGGCAGTCTGCAGCACAAAGGCCACAACCGGTACACTGGGAGCTATCCAGCGTCAACTTCCCAAAAGGCACCGCACCTGATGAGATCACTCCAACTGAAGCCACTCCCAGCTTTTCTCCCATACCGCGAATGAGAGCCGGCAGCAGCATGCCTTCCACTGGCAATTCTGCGGGATGAGATGACCTGAGCAGTATTGGAGCAAGATTGGCCATCCTCCGGCCAAAACGGGGCAACTCCTGTTCCACGTTCTTATCTTCAAAGGCACTCACACGCTCCTGTTGAATACCCCAGTGATCCAGTAGTGCCTGCACAAATTGCACGGTTTCCTGCCACTTCTTTGAGTCAAATTTGAACTGGCACTTTTCTCTATTGTAAATCAATGCCAGTCCCTGGGCTCCCAGGTCGAAAGCACGCAGCATCAACCAGGGTGAGACCATGAACAAACACGGTATCTCTATGGGCAAAACACTGGGAGTATTTTTGAAGATGTTGATATCAGAGTCGCTGGAGGAATGACGGCTGCTCTGGCAAACCACAGCCACTATCCTTGGCTGCAGTACATCGCTGTCACCCGAGAGCAACCCCTCCAATTCAGCCTCCAACTGGTCAGAGGAACAGTTGGGGTAGATGATGGCTCGATGAGGGCAAACAGCAGTACAGGCGCCGCAGCCATTGCAGGCGAGGCTGTCAATGGAAACACCTTTATCATCGACTATTACAGCATTGAAAGCACAACTCTGGCGACACAGTTCACACCTCTCCCCGACACACCTGAGCGCCTCTATGTAGGGTGCCACCTGATACTTGGGGAAGAGCGACTGGAATAGATCCCGACGGCTGATCTCACCTTGAGGTCTGGCGAAACGCAGTTTCCGAGCTTTCTGGGGCACGCCACTGAACTTAGCCTGGCGCTTTACCTGAGCCCACAGCAGGAGCTTGGCTCTCTCAATCAGTTCCGTATCTTTGTAAGAGGCCGCCGTCTCCCGTACCAGGTCAACTATACCAATGGAGTCCGGATCAAGGCTGCAGACCTCCGGTTCCTCCCAAAAGCCGAGCTTGGATTTTAGCTGAGAGCAGCCCCCCAGGACAGCAGGGCTGATTTTGTGCTCCCGTATGAGTCCGGACAGAACTGAAGCCTGGCAGAGATTATCAGCGATGATCACAGGCAAACCCGGCTGCTTCTGCTCCAGGAACCGGCGTACCTGGTCTAACGGCAAACTGCCATTCACTCTGCCATTGCATTGACAGAGGAAGACTCCAAGCCGTGATGCCTCAGCCATTTCTATGTGGTACCCCCATCTGCGCCAATATCCTTATGCTCAGTCGCTCCCCCAGTTGCTTCATGCGCTGCTTCTTCAGGGTTTGGCGCTGGCAGCAATTGGAGATACTTCAGCCCCAGGACATAGATCAGCCCCAGGAATGCGAATATGCCTATGGTCATCAGCGTTTCGGCGGGCATTATGGGGAATCCCCCCCTCGCACCCCAGATACCTTCAATCTCCCCCGGGTAATATTGCAGGGGCTGAGACAGGCCTGGGAAGATGATGGCAGCTCTTTCACCTAATATACCGATCACGCAGATAGCACAGGCGATCATTATACCTTTCAGGCTCTTGCCCCACTTGGGGTGGAACAGGATTACTAGCGGGATAATGTAACCCATGAGCACCTGCCCCACCCAGAAGATCCAGCTCCACGGACCCTGAGTGAGGAACAGCACAGAGTCACGTACAGGGGGATAGAAATGAGTCATCTTGTCGGTCACCACCAGTACCACCAGAACGATGATGAGTACCGAGAGCATCCTGGCCAGTGATACATACATCTGCTTATCGAACGGACGCTTGCTGAACTTCAGCGTCACAAAGGAGAGGAACATCACCAGCGCCAATCCGGAGGCAAAGGCAGCGGAGATAAATTCCACCGGCTTCAACGGTGAATAAAAGATACCTCTGGTTTCGATGAACCCGACTATGGCCCCGGTGCCCATGTGCACCAGTACGGCCCAGAGGACAGCCACAGGGGCAATGAACTTGGTCAACTTGCTATTGGCCAGTGCTGCCCCAAAATAGGTCAACAGGAGCAGGATGTACCCTCCGTAGAAGATGCCGTTAATGGCAAACATGGATTTCATGTTGTTGAGGTAGAAGAACATGAAAAGCCGCCACAGCTTCTCTATCCGGCCCAAATCGGTCAGCACGCATAACATAGCGCCCATCATCAGCAGCAGCCCCATGAAGACAGCTACTCTGCCGATGGGCTTGTAGCGTTCCTGCCCCAAAACGTAGGTCAGCGAGGAGACCACCAGTGAGCCAGCGCTGAGACCGATGAAGAAGAAGTCGACCGTAATAGACTGCCCCCAGATCACCGAATTATTGATACCCCACAGCCTGAAGCCTTCAAGGTAGCTGACTATATAGGCAATGATTCCGGTGAGCACCAAGGCAAAAAGAACCGCCACCAGTATCTTGTATTTCTTCGAGCTACCTTGAATCGGGGTAAAACTCAGTTGCATATAATCTCCTTACCTGGGGAGATAAATCGTCTTCGGATCCGTAGACATTTCCTCTCGCAATTTGAAAGAGCTCCTGGTAGCCAGCAATTCTGAGACCTGGCTCTTCGGGTCGTCCAGGTCCCCAAAGAATCTGGCTTCTGTAGGGCAGGCTTCAACGCAGGCTGGCACGACGTCGACGCCTATTTCAATGTCCACACCCTTTTCTATCCTCTTCAACGCCTCATCGATCCGGTGGAAGCAATAGGTACATTTCTCTACCACACCGCGGGTTCGATGGGGATATGGCCAGGCCCCAATATAAGCCCCATAGTCAAGACCCAGATCAGGGGGCAGGTCGGGGCGGCTGTACTCCTTATTTTCCTGGTCCTTGAAGTTGAAATTCCGGGCCCCATAGGGGCAGGCGACAATACAATAGCGGCAGCCGATGCAGCGGCGGAAGTTCTGCATCACGATACCGTCACTCCTCTTGTAGGTCGCCTTCGAAGGGCAGACATTCACACAGGGAGGATGCTCACAGTGCATGCAGGGCATGGGGATTATAGAAGTATTTACGGTGGGGTATTCGCCCTCGCTGGCTGCAATGACTTTATGCCAGTACATATCCTGGTGTCTCTTCTGCTCATAAGGAGAACCATGAGGGACATTATTCTCAGACTTACAGGCCAGAGAACATGCCTGACAGCCTACACACTTGTCCAGATCGATGACCATTCCCCACTGTGGCATTTATAACCTCACGCTTTGCGGATCTTCACCCTGGTGCTGAAGAAGGATGGCTGTCCGCTTTCCTCGTCGTACTCGGTGCCAATGATCTCATTCGGGTTCACACCAATGCCATCCGCCCATCTTCCAGAGGCATAGTGTCCCTGGCCGGTGGCAATGGCAACAGCACCCGGAAGGATGCCTTCGAATACTCTGGCCTTGGCCTGTATCTCACCGAAATCTGACTCGACCACTACTGTATCGCCATCTCCAATCCCAAACTCATCAGCAGCCTCACGGTTCATCTCCACTAAGTTATCCCAACCACGGCCGTGCATCACCAAGAACATCTCTTGAGCCCAGGGGGTATTCTGCGTCCCGCTCCGGATTTCCAGCACCGGCCGGTATATTGCCAGCATAAAGGGACGCTCCGTGTCTTCACCGGGAAGCTTCACATTGAGCAGTTTCTCCAGGTGAGTCGACTGGAATTCAAATTTTCCAGAAGGTGTATTGATGAATATACTGGCCCATTTCTCATATGTATAACCCGGGCCTTCCCAAACGCCATCCGCCTTGAAGTCATCCCACGATTTAAGCGTCCCGGTGCGATACTTGGCAAATTCCTCCGCAAACCGGTCTGCATTATCCGATATCGCCATGAAGGGATCGGCCACCGGCGACCCCATTTCCTCAGCCAGATCAAACATGATCCTGGCGATGGCCCTTGACTCGTATAGTGGTGCTGAGAGCACAGGTTGTTTTATCCTCGCCTCGGCATAGCCAGAGCCGGGCAGGGCGCTTTCGTAGCCCCACTCCTCAAGGTAGGTGCACGACGGGAGAATAATGTCAGCATAAGCCGCCATCTCGTTCCTGGCCGGCCCGATATGAACATAGTAAGGCAGGCTCTCTGGATTCTTCAGAGCCTCCTCCCACTTCTTGCTCCCTGGGACCGACATAATAAGATTACTGTTGAAGCCCACGGCTGCCTGGATTGCCTTGCTTTGTATCAGGTCATCCAACTTGCGGAAATCTACTCCTGCCAACACTGCAGCAGGCACAGGTGGAGGGCTGTAATCCGGATACTCCTGATAGACGATCCCGCCCTTAACATCGATACTGCCCACCAAGGCATTGAGGCAGTATATGGCATGGCTGGTATAGGAACCGTAAGGCCAACTGGTAGCTGCCTCACCACTCCAGGCAACAGCGGGTTTGGATTGAGCGAACTCCATGGCTATCCGGCGGATAACCCCAGCATCCACACCGGTTATCTTCGCCACGTTCTCAGGGCTGAACCTGGCACTTCTCGCCACTTTCTCATAGTTGGCGAATCCAGATGTATACGTGTCGTTAACAAAGTCTTTGTCAACAAGTCCTTCGCTGATGATGACATTGGCTATGGCCATAGCCAGGGCGCCTTCGGTGCCCGGGTTGATGGGTATCCATTCATCTGCTTTGGCAGCGGTGACCGAATAACGCGGGTCAACGACAACCACCCTATTCCTGTTCGGCATGCCCCGGCGCAACTCGCCCCACAGGTGCAGATTTCGCGCCAGCGGTCTCTCAGACTCTACGATGCCAGCGCCAAAGGCCAGAATATATTTCGTGGAAGTCCCATCCTGCGACTGGAGTTCATAGCCACTGTTGTCCCCCCCGTCAGCCATCCGTTTGCCTTTCCGGTCAGCATCCGTTTCCAATCCTTCTTCATAGAACAGCTTAGGGAACAGATTGTTGGTTCCGTAGATTCCGGCAAACTGGCGAATCAAGTCCTCATTACTGGTGGTATTCAATCCTTGAAGGACAAGCAGCTTCTCGGGAGAGATGCCCTTCAGCTTTTCGGCAATCTTCCCAATTGCCTCATCCCACGATATCTGATCAAAATCGTTCTCGAAATTTGTCCCTCTTCCCTTGGCAGAACCGGTCTTTCTCACCAGCGGAGTCGTCTTGAATCGGTCCGGGTTATAGAGGACTTGAAGCCCGACATGCGACCGGGGACAGGTCTTACCCTCGGTGTAATCGGACTTGGGGTTGCCGGATATCCTGACTGCTTTGCCATTGACCACCCTGACATTAATGGCGCAGCGAGTGGGACAGTTCAGACAGGATGTGGCAACCAGTTGTGAAGTCTCAACCCCCTCGGTAGCTTCCTTTTCAGGAGGCTCACCGGGCTTGGGGCGTTTGATCACCATGATAGCGGTGAGCACCGCTGCAGCGGCTGCTGAAATACCAATAAAGGCCCTCCGGCTCACTCTGAAGCTACTGGAGGACCCTTTTTCTGGTTTTTCTGGTAAGTTAGTCTTGTTGTCCTGTGTCACTTGCCCTAGAATCTACGCCCTGATTTTGACCCTTACCCTTCCACATCTGACACCCCCAACCGGACTTATCTGCACCTGCAGATCGATTGTTAAAATATATTAAACTGTCTGATACGGGTTTGTCAAAACATTAGTGGCGCAATATGTATTTTGGCCGCCGGTCAAGGGACAACTCCAACCTGCAAGCCATTTCATAATCATCCCGAAGAAGGACTTCATGTCATCAGCCTGGAACTGCCACACTTTTCGACTCTATCAGTAGCGAAAAGGGCCGCCCCGATGGCCCCGATAATCTGAGGGTCTTCCCGAAACTGAACGAACTCTGTCCCCAGCGCCCGCTCCAGACACCCGACCAGGCCGATGTTCTTGGCAATACCCCCTGTAACCCCGACATCATTCTCAACGCCCAGATCACGTACCAAATGGAGAATCTGGCGCGCTGTGATATCGTTGATTCCGGCGGCGATGTCAGCCCTGTTTCTCCCTTCAAAGACCAGGTTCCTGATCTCAATCTGGGTCAGGATACAGCAGGGTTTTTTCAAACTGATCGGATGGGACGCCTGAAGCGAGAGAGGCCCCAGTTGAGAGACATCAACACCAAGACTCTCTGCCATGAGTTCCAGTGACCTACCTGTTCCGGCAGCGCACTTCAGGTTCATACGGAAGTCCTCCAAAAAGCCGTTCTCATCGACTCTTATGGCTTTGCAGTCCTGGCCGCCACCATCAATGATCGTTCTTATGGTTGGTGTCAGCCAGTGGGCCCCTCTCCCGTGGCAGGATATCTCGCTGACATTGCCGTGGGCAAAGGGCAGGCTGTTGCGCCCATACCCGGTGCTCACGCAGCAGTCGATATCCTTCCAGGAAAGGCCTAGCTTCCCGAGCAGCCTGTCCATGACATCGGTGGCTGACTGAACAGCCCTGGCTCTCGACCGGACTATCTCAGACCCCAGGATAACACCGTCCTTCATGACCACCGCTTTGGCGGTCAGCGCGCCAACATCGCATCCAGCAACAATCATTCTTTAATGGCCCTTACGTATGGCATCTTTCCTTCGCCATGAGTGCAGCACCAAAGGCTCCCACAACCTGGGGGTCAACCCCATCAAGATTGGCCAGACTCAGCCCCAGCTTCGCTTCCAGATTCCTCACTACGATGCTGTTCTTGGCCACCCCACCCACCATGACCACCTCTTGATTCAGATCTACCCGTCCGACAAGGCCAGCGATCTTAGTAGCAACGGAGGAGGCAATACCAGCGAAGATATCGAACGGATCATGGCCATCGTTGATCAGCGAGATTGCCTCGCTCTCGACAAATATGGGACATTGATTATTGATATAAAGAGGATGGCGTGAGTCAGCCGAAGCTCGAATCAATTCATCGAGAGGCATTTCCAGGGCATTGGCCATGACATCGATGAGCATCCCTATGCCAGCCGCACACTTATCGGTAACGGCGGACTCCCCTATGGTTCCGTTGTCGGTGATGTTGAAGGCCATGAAGGTGTGCCCGCCAACGTTGATGACAGTTCTCACCCTGGGATTGAGTTGTCTCACAGCTCTGTGAAGGCAGATGATGTCTGGAATGACTCCGTCAGTGTGGAGAACAGCCTTCCCCCCAAACCCGGTAGCCACGCAGTGGTCCACATGTTTCGCAGACAGGCCGACCTTGGCCAGTGCCATATCCATTACCTGAACTGCTGCCCGGTCGGGAAAGCCCTTGTAGGGCAGTATTTCAGATGCCAGCAGATCACTGTCTTCGACAATTGCTGCCTTCGCGGAAACAATTCCCAGGTCACATCCAGCGTATATCAATCCCAGTGACTCCCTGTCCTGCTCTTGACTCTCACCCTCATCCCTTCGCTCCGAATGGTTCGGCAGTGAGCCAGCGCAGATGTCGGAGTAAGTCTGATAATTTTACCTTTACTTCCATCCATCGTTCTACCCCCAGACATCCAGGTTGTCCGACTGCTTTCGTGACGCCTTCCAGGCGTCCAGAATGCCTATCATCAGAGCTTACCGAAGACGATAGCCAATTCATCTCCATCTTTGAGAGGCTCAGTGAATTGATCAGGCGGTATCTTCTCACGCATCTCTGGGTCATTGACGAAGAACCATATAAGCGGTAGCAGGTTAATTTCCTTGTCATATGCCCATTGCCTCATGGAGGGATATCGCTTCAACATGATCTGTAAGCACTCCAGGGGGTTGGCCGCCCTCACCTCGAACACTTCTGGTTTATCACTGAGCTGGCTCAAATGGCGAAGCGTCGGAGACAAGGTGACTCTTACTTTTGCCTTTGACTTCATCTTCTTTCTCCCACATCAAATGCCCGCTGTACTCCCGATGATCAGCATTTCGTCTCTTGTGAGTTCATTCTCCTATCGAACTCGGCCTTCCTTCCTCTGCTGGTCTGTCTAAGGTTTCTTGAGGGGCTGAACTTTTCCTTCCATATTCATCAGGTAATAGCGCTTCACTGATCGAACACCCTGTTCCAGGCAATTGATGACTGCCAGCAATCTCTGGCCGTCTTCAAGCAGCCGGGGATCTAGAATCGCATTCCTGTCAAGAAGCTGCTGCATAGATTCGACTGGGAAGACTACTTTGTCCCATTCAAGGCAGCGCTGGCCGCAGGCCTCGAGGGCTTTCGAGAGAAGAAGACCTGCATAAGCCAAAGGGGGTCCTCCGCTGCCGTTCTCCGAGTTCCATTGTCTGTCCATATCGATAGCGCTCTTAACATCCTGCGCCGTCATGGCAGAGACCTCCGCATCACGAGTACAGAGAAATTTATTGATGACGCTCAGCATGCTTGAGGCAGCACTCTCAAGAGAGCCTCTTCTTGCATCCGCGGGAAGCCCCGCTTGAACCTCAATGGTACTGAACCAAACGGAGATCATGTGTGCACTGCATACCTCGATTAGAGAGAGGGTCTTTTGGTCGTCACCTTTGCCCCAGGCCTTCTTGACCGCATCGACTTCCCGGATCAGAGCCTGCGCTGCCGATGTACCTCCGATAAGCCACGCCATATGAACCATATATTCATAATCTTCAGTCACATAGCCCCTTATTTTGTATTTCTGGCGAAGCATCTCGGCGATTCCATCTGAAGCGTAGAGGAAAAGGCGCTTGGTCACACGCCGTGGCGCCTCATCGAATAACGGTGGACACCATGATGACATTTACGCCTCCTTTCAGGCCAGCTCACGCTTGAACTGGCCAAGCTATTCGGGTGACTGACCCCCGCTGCCAGGGCCCGTTACCGCAGCCGGCTGCAGTTCCTGGCGAAAGTACCGCCGCCGGAAGTAGAGAGACAAACTTACCAGACCGATCAGAACCGGAACCTCCACCAGCGGGCCGATCACCGCAGCGAAGGCTTGCTTTGAACTTATGCTAAAAACAGCAATACACACAGCTATCGCAAGCTCAAAGTTATTGCCGGAGGCATGGAAGGCAATGGCCGCTACCTTGGGATAGTCGTCGCTGATCTTCTTCCCCAAGTAGAACGAGACCAGGAACATCACCACAAAGTAGATGAGCAGTGGGATGGCGATGCGCACCACATCCAGAGGCACCTGAACAATGGTTTCGCCCTTAAGCGAGAACATGACTATCTCTAATAAGGACAAAGCGTGTAATCATGCCGCCGAAAAACGGTATGCCCAGATAGATTAAGACACTCTCACTTACCTGTGCGAGAGTGACAGGAACCGCAGCCCCCTCAAGCCCAAACTTCACTGGCAGCACTGTTATGAAGATGTACGCGTAAACTGAGTAGAAGATTATCTGGAAGATAGAGTTAAAGGCTACCAGCCCGGCGGAATACTCATTATCTGCTCCAGCTAGATCACACCACACAATGACCATGGCGATGCAGCGGGCCAGGCCTATCATGATCAGGCCTATC
>JAPLHP010000101.1 GCA_026389585.1 Chloroflexota bacterium
CGACGGTATTTCGTTGGAAACACCAGATGATACAACAATACGCTTACATTGTGGCTCTTGTGTAAATAGATGCTCATGCATCTATTCTAATTCATTCGCCGCAAGCGGCGGGGTATCAGACCCTAAAAGAGAATGACACGATGCGGCGTGCCTTCTCACTCCAGAAGAGCGAGTCTTGAGACACCCTCTTCAAACCGCCCCCGTGTCATTGCGAGCGAAGCGAAGCAATCTCTGCCACGAGCCATCAGCTATGAGCCATCCTTCCGCAGAAGGATGAGCTGTGATCGTGTCATTCTGAGCGCAGCGAAGAATCTCGATTGTTACGCTGATTTGTGCAACCAGTCTGTAGGGACTGTCCGCGGTGGGGAACCAGGGGCAACGGACAGGGTCCCTACTGAGGGGAGACCCTTCGCCTTCGCTCAGGGTGACAAACCACATAAAAGTCGGGGTAACATATTGCATAAGGGGCAGGGTAACATATTGCCCACTGCGTCGGGTCGGGGACCCGACAGCCACTTTGGTCTGGGACCTATACGGCACCACACAAGGGGGAATGGATATCCCCGAAAACCGATCAACAGCCCTAACGCTCAATTATCATGGCCATCCCCTGCCCACCACCAATACACAGGTTGGCCAGGCCACGACGGGCGTTCTTTCTCTCCATCTCGTAAAGCAGAGTTACGAGTATGCGGGCGCCGGTGCAACCCAGCGGATGCCCCAGCGATATCCCTGAGCCATGAGGATTGACCTTCTCACAGCCCGGCTCGCAGGACTGCTTGCTTTCACCATACCGCGGAATGCCCAGTTCCTTCATGCAGGCAATGGTCTGGGAAGCAAAATCCTCATTGAGCTCAATGATGTCGATATCCTTCAGGGTATAGCCTGTCTTTTTGAGGAGCTTACGCGTAGCAGGTATCGGGCCAAGGCCCATATATTTGGGGTCCACACCGCCGGAAGCATATCCCCTGACGGATGCCCTGATCTTCAATCCGTTCTTCTCGGCGTATTCCCTAGACGTTATCAGCAGAGCCGCCGCCCCGTCATTGATCCCCGAAGCATTCCCTGCAGTCACCGTTCCGCCCTTCACAAAGGCCGGCGCCAGCTTGCCCATCTTCTCTGCATCAGTATCCATCGGTCTTTCATCTCTATCAAACGCCAGCGGAGGGCCCTTCTTCTGGGGAATCTGCACCGGCACGATCTCTTCTTTGAAAGTGCCGTCATTGATGGCCTTCATGGCCCGGTGGTGGCTCTCCGCGCCTAATTCGTCCTGTTCCTTCCTGGATATGTTGTAATCCCTGGCAATGTTCTCCGCGGTAACCCCCATATGGTAGTCATAGAGTATCTCCCAAAGGCCATCGAAAACCATCATGTCAAGCGCTTCTGCCTTACCACTTATATCCATGCGGTATCCCCAGCGCGCCTTGGGCAGCGCATAGGCAGCATTAGACATGCTCTCCATGCCTCCAGCCAGGATAGCATCGGCATCCCCGGCTCTTATGGCCTGTGCTGCCAGAGCCACCGCCTTGATGCCCGAAGCGCATACCTTGTTGATGGTGAAGACATTTGTCTCCTGAGGCATTCCCGCCTTGATGCTTGCCTGCCTGCCTGTATTCTGGCCCTGAGCTCCCTGCAGTACATTGCCCATGATGACCTCATCTATATACACTGGCCGCAGGCTCTGATCCCAGTCCATGTACTTGGCCTCTATCTCACTCTTTTCAATGTCCCTTGAAATGCTCGGCCTGATCTCCTTCGCATCCCCGGGGGCCACCGGCCTTACGCCTGCTTGCCTCAATACTTCCCTGATTACTATCCTGCCCAGGTCAATAGCCGTCACATCCTTCAGGGCACCCCCGAAAGATCCAATAGCTGTTCTTACTGCGCTGACTATCACGGGCTGCCTAGAATCCATGGTTATTCCTCCTCATTTGGACAAGACTTGATTTTGTATCACCCACGCTTCTCGTAATCAGGACACCAGGTGGCATTGGGCCGCTCCGGGTGATGGCAGGCGCCGCGCCAGTCCCATTTGCAGCTGTCACACAGAATGGCATTCATCCCCAGCGCCTTCTTAATGCGCAGCTTAACTCTATCCAGCCAGCCTGGTCGCCGCTCAGCCTTGTTGGTCATATACTTGGATTGTGGCGCAAAATCACTCAGCTAATTTATTGTAGGCACTCGCCTATTCGAAATCAAATCTCCATTCCCTTTGACTATCGACCGATTATCAGACTAAAATACGGCAGGAGGGCAATGTGCAACGTATGTGGGCACCCTGGCGGATGGAGTTTATCCTCACCGAGAAGCCGGACTACTGCATCCTTTGCAGGAAGCCAGCAGAGCAGGACGATGAGTGTAACTTTATCCTCTACCGGGGCAAGAAGAACTTCGTCATTCTGAATCGATTCCCCTATAACCCGGGGCACCTGATGGTAGCCCCATACCGCCACATTGCCAGCCTGGAAGATATGGACGATGAGGAACTGTGGGAACACATCGATTTCGTCAGGAGAAGCACCAGGACACTGCGCAGCGTCTTTGACCCTGCTGGTTTCAACATAGGCGTCAATATCGGCAAATCAGCCGGGGCAGGAATCAGCGACCACACTCATACCCACATAGTTCCGCGGTGGGCTGGCGATACCAACTTCATGCCCGTGGTGGCTGACACCAGAGTGTTGCCGGAAGGCCTGGCATCCACCTACGCCAAGCTGAAGGGGCTTCTCTAGGGAACATCGGCCCCAGCAATCCGTAGCCGCACCTTCCTCATGCCTACAGTTCCACAGCATCCGCTCAAACCAGGTTAGTCGTTTCCGTCGCCCGCTGACGATGCAAACAGGGCAGGGTTCTCACCCTGCCCTGCCCACAGAACACTCAGTTTTTCAGATACGTTAAGTCGATCTCTTCGGTTTCTTTACCTTGCTTGCCTGTTCGCGAATTTCATCCTTCTCGTGGAAGGCCGCCCTGGCCCCCTTTTCCCTTCTCTCTCTGAAGAAGTTGAACTCTCCGGGCTCATGGCGCACATTGGTAAACATCGTATGAGTGATATAGCCATAGGTGAAGGAATCAGTCAGTCCCATCCGGTCGTAGAAGAGATGCCTGCAGGCCTTGCCTATGGCAATCCCATCGCGCGGCATGAGACACAGTTCCTTCGCCAGAGCATTCACCTCGGCCTCCAGTTTGTCAGCCGGGACTGATTTGCCCACCAGCCCTATTCGCTCCGCCTCTTTCCCGTCTATCTGCCTGCCGCTGATGTACAGGTCCAGCGCCCGCCTCATGCCTACGGTCAGCATCAAGTGTCCAAAGGTATGTTCGCCGCCGCCGGCAAACCCTATCCTCTGTCCGGGGAAGCCCATCTTGCAGTCATCGGAGCAGACGAAGAAATCGCACAGCATGGCTATCATCAACCCCGCCTCAAGGGCAAACCCGTGCACCTGGGCAATGGTCAGCTTGGAACAGAAGAAAAATCTCTTGTAACCTTCGCTGATCCCCAGCTTGTCCATCTTCAGCCTTATTCTCTGGCTGGGGCGGCGATCGTCCTTCTGCGTCCCAAATCCGTAGACAAAGCCCACCTTGCTGAGATCCTGGCCTGCAGAGAAGCACCGGCCGGCTCCCTTGAAGATGATCACCTTGATATCATCATCTTCTTCCGCCTTCGTAATAGCGTCCAGCACTTCGGCAAAATCCTCTCCCACCGAGATGATAACATAGGAATTCATCTTCTCCGGTTTGTTGAACGTGATCGTGGCAATCTCGCCCTTTTTTTCATACTTGACGTACTTATAACTCATACCTTCCTCCCTGACATATAAGAAATCGTTCTCCATGCTACCATTCTGAACACTCGCGTGTCAATTTCACTTCAGATACAACATCAACATACAACAACAACATCAACATCGATTGACCCATAACAGAAGGAGGGTGTAGAATTGCCCTAAGGGCTAGGAATAATAGTGTGAGCTGGCACGAATCATGTGGCATCTTTGGAGTTTACGCTCCAGGGGAAGATGTGGCAAGGCTCACCTTTTTTGCCTTGTTCGCCCTCCAGCACCGTGGGCAGGAGAGCGCCGGAATCGCTACCACCAGCGGCAATGGCATCTGCCTTCACACTGGCATGGGACTGGTGTCCCACGTCTTCGATGAAGCCTCTCTCAGCAGCCTGCCGGGGAACATCGCCATCGGACATAACCGCTATTCCACCTCGGGCTCAAACCGGCTCGCTAACGCCCAACCTATAGTAGTGGAAGGACCTGAGGGCAAGCTGGCCCTGGCCCACAATGGCAATATCGTGAATGCCTTAGCCCTCCGCCTGGAACTTGCTGAGAAGGGCTGCCCTTTCGTTACCTCTACCGATTCAGAGGTCATCGCCAATCTCATCATCACCTCACCCGGCAATAACCTGGCGGAGAAAATCAGCAACGCTATGCACCGGCTGCAAGGGGCATATTCACTGGTCATCCTCAATAACAATTCCCTGATAGGCGTTCGCGACCCCATGGGGGTGCGCCCCCTCTGCCTGGGGAAGCTCAACGGCGGTTGGGTGCTGGCATCAGAGAGCTGTGCCATCGATCACCTCGGCACCGGTATGCTCCGCGAGATCGAACCCGGCGAGATCGTGACCATAGATGCCGGTGGTGTGAAGAGTTACCAGGGCGCAGTATCAGACAAACAAGCCCTTTGCGTTTTCGAGTATATCTACTTTGCCCGGCCTGACAGCACCATCGGCGGCCGCTTGCTCTACCGGACACGAGAGGCTATGGGCCGCCGCCTGGCCCAGGAATACCCCGTAGCTGCCGACCTGGTCATCGGCGTCCCTGACTCAGCCACAGTAGCCGCCATCAGCTACTCCAGGGAGTCGGGCATTCCCTTTGTCGAAGGATTATTAAAGAACCGCTATGTCGGGCGTACCTTCATCCAGCCGGACCAACGGATCAGGGCAATGGGCGTGGGCCTCAAATTCAACCCCTTAAGAGAAATACTGGCCGGCAAGCGGTTAATCCTGGTCGACGACAGCATCGTCCGGGGCACCACCACCCCTCACGTCATCAGCTTGCTGAAAAGAGCCGGGGCCAAGGAAATACACATGCGCGTCTGCGCTCCACCCATCTGCTACCCCTGCTTCTTCGGGGTCGATATGGCCACCCGCTGGGAGCTGATCGCTGCCCGAAAGACCGTCCCTGAGATCAGGGAGTTCATAGCGGCCGACTCTCTGGGCTACCTCAGTGTTGAGGGGCTGGTGCAGGCAGTGGACTTGCCCAAGGAGAACCTCTGCCTTGCCTGCCTCACCGGCGATTATCCTATCCCGGTGCAGTTGGAGATGGACAAGCTGGCACTGGAGTCCCTGCCTACAACAGAACCAGTTCCTTCGAAATAGACCACCTGGAGGACATCTCAATAAAAGAATCAAAGAAAGTCAGACAGACCTATGCCGCCGCGGGGGTAAATATCTCCGCGGCAGATAGAGCCAAGGAACTCATCAAGAAGCACGCCCGCACCACCTACCGTCCCGAAGTGCTGACCGATATCGGCTTCTTTGGAGGACTCTTTGAGCTCAAGGGCTACCGCGAGCCTGTCCTTGTATCCAGCACGGATGGAGTGGGCACCAAGCTGAAGATCGCCAATGCTCTGGGAAAGCACGATGCCGTCGGCATCGATCTGGTGAACCACTGTGTCAATGACATCTTCACCTGCGGCGCCGAACCCCTCTTCTTCCTCGATTACATCGCCATGGGCAAGCTCATCCCCGAAAAGGTGGAAAGCATTGTGAAAGGGATGGCCGCTGCCTGCCGGGAAGTGAATTGCGCCCTTATTGGCGGCGAAACCGCCGAGATGCCAGGCATCTATGCTGAAGAGGACTACGACCTGGCCGGGACCATTATCGGGGTGGTGGAGAAAAGTGAACGCCTCGACCAAAGGCAGATCAAGACCGGAGATATACTGCTCGCCCTGCCTTCCAGCGGCTTACATACCAATGGCTATTCCCTGGTGCGGAAGGTCTTTGGAACTGAACCTGCTGCCTTAAATAAGTTCTATCCTGAACTGGGGAAAACCCTGGGTGAAGCGCTCCTCGAACCTCACCGCTGCTACTATGGCCAGATCAATCCTGCGCTGCGGATCGTGAAGGGTCTGGCCCACATCACCGGCGGAGGACTTGAGGGTAACGTGCCTCGTGTGCTGCCGCCGGGGCTGGCTGCCGCTTTCGACAAAGGTTCCTGGTCTATTCCTCCAATCTTCTCTCTCATCCGGAGGACAGGCGATATCGCTGATTCAGAGATGTACCACGTGTTCAATATGGGGATCGGCATGGTCATCGTCTGCTCCTACCAGGATGTCGCTGCCTTCAGCAGGCTGGTACCGGAAGCCATGATGGTGGGAGAGGTGGTAGTGCAGAAGGGCAAGAAGAGGGCAACCATAGCTTAGTTTGCTTAGTTTAAAGAAAGGGAGACAATATGCGAGCTATCCTGAGCGTTTCGGATAAGACAGGGCTGGTGGACTTCGCCAGAGGATTAGACAAATTGAAGGTGGATATCTTCAGCACCGGTGGCACCAAGAATACGCTGAAGGACGCCGGCGTACCGGTGCACAGCGTCTCCGACATCACCAACTTCCCCGAGATCCTCGACGGCCGGGTGAAGACGCTGCATCCGGCGGTCCACGGCGGAATCCTGGCCAAACGCAACGTCAAAAGCCATATGGCCGAGCTGGCAGAAAAGGGCATTCAACCCATCGATATGGTGGTGGTCAACCTCTATCCCTTTCTCCAGACCATAGCCAGAGAAGGCGTCACCCTGGACGAAGCCCTGGAGAATATCGACATCGGCGGCCCCACCATGATTCGCGCCGCCGCCAAGAACTTTCCTGCCGTCATCGTCGTCGTCGATCCGGCGGATTACGGCACTGTTCTTGATGCCATGACCAAAGGCAAGGTTGATCTGGAACTGCGGCAAAAGCTGGCCCAGAAGGCCTTCCAGCACGTCGCTTACTATGATACTGCCATTGCTCAATATCTCAGAGACAAAGAAAAGGGCTTCCCCGAGGTAATGACCATCGCACTCAAGAAGCGCACCAATCTCTCCTATGGAGAGAATCCGCACCAGCAGGCAGCCTTCTATGAGGAGGAGAACGCCAGGAAGCCGCAAGCCAGCCTCGTTCGCTCCATCCAACTGGGAGGGAAGGAACTCTCCTTCAATAATATTCTGGATCTCGATGCGGCCTTAAACGCCGTCGTCGATTTTCCCAGGCCTACTGTGGCCATCATCAAACACAATAACCCCTGTGGACTGTGCAGCCATGGTGACCTGGCGGAAGCCTACCGCCGGGCACTCACTGGAGACCCCCTGGCCGCTTTCGGCGGGATAGTTTCCTCCAATAGGACGATTGATATGGCCACTGCTCAGGAGATCTACAAGACCCATTTCGATGCCATCATAGCCCCCAAATATGCAGACGATGCACTGGCCCTTTTCAAGCGTAAGAAGGATTTCCGGATCATCTCCCTTGGAGTGGACGTCTCGCCCGCCAAGGGTGAGCCCCTCTACATGGATTTCCGGCGGGTCAGGGGTGGTTTGCTGGCACAGACCACAGACTATATCACTGAGAAAGAATTGACTCCACGCACCGTAACCAAACGCGAACCAACACCTGAGGAGAGGAAAGACCTGTTCTTTGCCTGGCAGGCCGTGAAGCTGATCAAATCCAACGCCATTGTCCTCGTCAAGGACAATACCTTATTGGGGATGGGGGCCGGGCAGCCCAGCCGCGTGGTGAGCGTGCAACTGGCCCTGGAAAGGGCAGGAGAACGTGCCAGGGGGACCGTCCTGGGGTCAGATGCTTTCTTTCCCTTTGCTGATGGAGTTGAACTCGCCGCCAAAGGCGGTGTTACCGCCATCATCCAGCCTGGTGGCTCTGTCAGGGACGAGGAGACCATCCAGACCGCTAACAAATACAACGTGGCGATGGTCTTCACCGGAGTGAGGCACTTCAGGCACTAGTACTTAGTTGTGCAGTTAGCTAGACGATAGTAAGGCGATGTGTTATAGTAGACACATGCGTAAACCAGAGACTGTGATCGCATTGGCAGTGGAAGAACGACAGAATCTAAAGGAGATGGTCAAGTGCCGGACAGC
>JAPLHP010000102.1 GCA_026389585.1 Chloroflexota bacterium
GTTGGGAAACACGGGAATGAAAAAGCCATCGGGAAATATGTTAAAGAGCAAGGACGTGCATCTCAATATGTTCAGATTCACAAAGACCAACTAAGGTTACTGTGATACCCCGACGCTTGCGTCGGGGAGAATGTCATTCCCATCTTTTGGAATCCCGGAAGTATTCAGTGACTGTGAACTTCATTGGTTTGTACTGACATGGTGCCCCCAGGGTCTCCTTGGTGTAAAATCATTTCAGGACACTATTGAAAGTGTTGGATATGAAAAGTGGGTATAGAACGAGCGAGAGGCCCAGGCGCAGGCTGGGGAGCAGGGAGCGCTACCGCAGCTTCTTCGAAGTGTCTAGGGATGCACTCTGCATTGCTGACAGGGATGGCAGGATCATAGATGTTAATGAATCTGCATCAGCCCTGCTCGGATATAGCAGAGAAGAGATGGTGAAGATAAGCATCCAGGAGGTATGTTCCCGGCCGATTGACTGGCAGGGGCTTAAAAGGGAACTGGAGAGTGGGGGGTATGTTAAGAATTTTCCGGTGAGGTTGTCTAAGAAGGATGGGACTGAGGCCGATTACTTCTTCACCGTGACTGCGAAAGGCACCAATGGTGGGGGCATCGGGGAATGTCAGTGTGTTATTCATGAGATTACGGAGCACGATCGCGAGGTAGAGGCTTTGCGAGAGAGCGAGCGACGCTACCGCCTGATGGCCGATAACGTAACAGACGTCATCTGGACGATGGATACAAATCTGATCCTCAGTTACATAAGCCCTTCCATAACGCGTTTGCGGGGTTACACGGTAGAGGAAACGATGGGCCAGAGGCTGGAAGAGATATTTACTCCCGCCTCTCTTGAGGTTGCCCTGAAACTTGTTGAAGAGGAATTATCCAAGAGGAACACGGAGCAAAAGGGGCCTGTCAGGTTGGGAGCGGTAGGTCTGGAGATGACCTGCAGGGATGGTTCTACAGCCTGGACCGAGAGCCGGGTGACTCTGATGTACAGCCAGGACGGCTGGCCTGCCGGTATGATGGGGGTTACCCGCGATGTTACAGAGCGCCACCGCATGGAAGAAGCTCTGCGGGAAAGTGAAAAGCGCTACCGCCTGCTGGCTGAGAACGTGACAGATGTCATCTGGGTCACAGATATGAATCTGCGTCACGTTTATCTCAGTCCCTCAGCCAGGCGTCTACGGGGCTTTGAGATCGAGGAATGCCTGGCCCAGACTTTTGAAGAAATGTTGACTCCTGCCTCGTATGAAGTTGCCAGAAGGGCTTTTGGGAGACAACTGGCTATCGAAAAGAGGCGGAAAAGGGACCCCTTCCGGTCATGGGTGCTGCAATTGGAGGTAAGGTGCAAGGATGGCTCCACTGTATGGACTGAAGACAAAGTGACCTTCCTGCGCGATTCAGAACAGCGGCCGGTTAGATTTCTGGGGGTAACGCGAGATATTACCGAGCGCAAGCAGGCTGAGGACGCACTGCGTGCTCTTTCTCGCCGCCTGGTTGAAGTGCAGGAGGTGGAGCGCCGCCAGATCGCCCGTGAGCTTCACGATGAGATCGGTCAGGCGCTGACTGGTCTAAAACTCTTGCTGGAGACAGCTGCCCGCATGCCTGCCAGAAATTTGGGATCTTACCTGGGTGAGGCTCAGGCCATGATCAACAAACTTATGGCTCTGGTACAGAATCTCTCTCTCGACCTGCGGCCGGCGATGCTGGATGATCTAGGCCTTATACCGGCGCTGTTATGGCACTTTGAGCGCTACACGGCCCAGACGGGCGTGCGCGTGATCTTTAAGCATAAGGGATTGGAAGGACGTTTGACCTCGGAAATCGAAACAGCCGTCTATCGAATTATTCAGGAGGGGCTAACCAATATTGCTCGCCACGCCGGTGTGAGTGAGGCAACAGTGCGATTGGTGGCAAATCAGGATGTCCTGAGCGTGCAGATCGAAGACCGTGGTGCAGGATTCGATTCTGAAGTGGCATTGGCCAGTGGCACCTCTAGCGGCCTCAATGGGATGCAAGAGAGAGCAGTCTTGCTGGGTGGTGAGTTCAAAATAAGATCAACTCCAGGTGCTGGCACGCGTTTGACAGCCAGGTTCCCGGTAGGTCTGGGATAGGAGGATGGCGAGGTTAGATGAGTGTGACCACAATAGTACTGGCTGATGACCACCAGGTGGTCCGGCATGGTCTGCGAGTTCTGCTGGAGGCTGAGCCAGAGTTTCGGATTGTTGGCGAGGCTGGCGATGGTTTGGAGGCGCTCGAAATGCTGGAGCGGCTGCAGCCGGATGTGCTGGTGCTTGACCTGATGATGCCCGGGATGAATGGTCTGGAGGTTACCAGGCAGGCCAGCCAGCGTTCACCGCGGACCGGCATTGTTATCCTGTCTATGCATACCAACGAGGCCTATGTGCTTGAGGCGCTGCGGGCTGGGGCGAAGGCCTACGTTCTCAAGTCCTCGACCTCGGATGAGCTGGTTAGCGCTGTACGGGAAGTGGCTGTAGGGCGTCGCTACCTCAGCTCACCGCTGTCCGAACGTGCCATTGAGGCTTATACGCAGAGAGCTGAGGCTGCAGCGATGGATCCGTATGAGATGCTGACCACCAGGGAACGCGAGGTGCTGCAATTGGCGGCTGAGGGTCATACCAGCGCTGAAACTGCTGCCAGACTATCAATCAGCCCGCGCACTGCCGAGACCCATCGCGCCAACTTAATGCGTAAATTGGGCCTGCGTACCCAGGCCGACCTGATCCGCTACGCCCTGCGGCGTGGGATCGTGCCGATGGAGAACTAGCTCTCTCTAACAGAGCCACCGAACAGCAATCCGTCAGTATTCCTTGCCCATTTACCAGAACTACGGAGATCCTTTTATGCAATTGCGTAGTTCTACGGATAGACAAACATCCCAAATATAGTGTAAATATATAAACAGTTAGCCATTAGCTAATAGTTCTTTTAAATATAAGCATAAGGATTTCCAGGTGTTCGCACTGGGTCATCAGCCACGATTGAGTTTAACGGGCGCATATAGCGAGGAGATTATCTCTGTGGTTGTTGGTCCGCTGGGCCGATTTTATGTTTGATGGTTCACTGCTAAGGAAGTCGCGCGAGAAGCAGAGGTGAGTGTTGTGCCTCATGTTCTTACCCCCCCCCCTAGAACATGGGATCAAGCCTGTACTCACCTCTGCAATGCGCCCGGAGTGGTCTTGGCTGCAGCAGGGAGTTGTGCTGTTCAAGTACAGTATAGATTGGGAGTGTAGAGGAGCATGAAATCATCAACTCTTACTTATGAAACAACGGTTTTCTACGAAGCAGTTCCTAGGGCGAAATCGCCATTACAGCTAGAATGCAAGCACTATTGGATGATCGAAAGAGCGACCGCCGCGGCTAGCAATGGTGTATGTAAACACTGTGGGGCTCGGAAGCAGTTTCTAAATTACCTGTCCGATTGTCTGGCGAATCCAGATAAGAACGGTTACCAGGAGTGGCTGAACAGGCAAGAGTGGCAAGAGATAATGCAAAAATCGGATAAAGCCATTGTATCGGGGCTTGGAGGTGAGCGATCCCTATCCAGTCGACCAGAGAAGAGCCCGGGACGCAGAGGAAGGGTTCCAAATGGTACCCGAAGAGGTATGACGACCTAATCGTTGAACGCTGGGCTAGTGCATGCAGTCAGGCACACAATGGCTGCCATGGTTGCCAGTACGAGGGGGACTGTCAGGATCTGGCAGACAGGCTGATAGCAGGCATGTACATTCATTCAGAATGCGTTCACACGAAGGCACTTCCTAGAGAAAACCTCAGATCTCGGTAGCCATCATATCTTCAGACCCATATCCTCTATTCATGCCGCATGTCTCAGTAACCCCAAGATTGGTCTGCCTTTGATGCTTTCAACCGGTGGCGGAATCGAGGATCATGGACTCTCGCCATAGATGGCAGTAAAGAAGGCCTTTCCTGCCTCTGCCATATCAGCGGGAAGCAGGTTGACTTTACCTAAGCCAAGGGCAGATATGTAGATTCCAGCTGTCCTTTCCAACAGCTCACAGATAGTGAAGGCCTCCTGCATGTTTCTTCCTACGCTTAGAGCTCCGTGATTTGCCATCAGAACCGCATTCCTTGGCCCCAGCGCTGCGATCACATTCTTGACCATCTCGGGACTACCGGATAGGGCGTATTGAGCTACTTTTATTTCACCGCCGATCTGAGTGACCTGGTCATCGAGAATAGGAGGGATCTCCATGCCGGTAACTGCAATGACACTGCCAAAAACCGGGTGGGTGTGTATGACAGCATTTACTTTTTTTCGTGCTTTGTAGATCCCGATATGGAGCATCGTCTCAATAGATGGGGCAAGTTCTCCCTCTACACGCTGACCCTCAAAGTCGACTATTACAATGTCATCGGCCTTCATTGAATCGTAATAGCGCCCGCTGGGAGTAATGGCCACCAGCTCCCGTCCCCCGCTCTCTTTGATACGGAGGCTCACGTTTCCTGAAGAGCCCACCGTGAACCCCTTTTCGGCCATTCGCTGAGCGGCCTGGAGTACCTCTTTCCTTTCAGATTCCCACATAGCTATCCTGTTTGAACGATTCTTTAGCTATTGGTTTCAGCGTGTGGTGCCGGGCTGTAGAAGTGAGAAGCCGCTCTCTGCATCTTTGACACGTGCTACCTTGGCACCGAGGATCTCATAGAGGATGACCTCACCCACCAGCCAGGTGGTGACGCCGGGCCGCAGGCATCCGGTGATGGTTTTCCCTGATCGGCCCAGGGCTGCGTGAATATGAAGATGCGGCTTGCCATCTTCACCCGGGGCAAGCACTCCGACACCAGCTACTTCGTGCGCGCCATCGATAGGCAGTAGCATTGGCTCAGGAGGTCTCTCGTCGGAACGCCGCGGACCGACTACCACTTCGCCTTCACCGATACCACCTACCACGATAACATGCCCCACCGATACCCCGTTCTCTTCTGCAAAGCGCTCAATGCAGTGTGGCAGTACATCGCCATCCTCAAGGCGTATTACAAAAACCCGACCGAGCCGTCCTTCGCTTGACTTCATGATTGGTCTCCTCACTTCGAGATAAGTGGAAACGACATGTGGGGCCGATGTGATTCATTACTACAATTCCGACTATGGACTGATCTATAGCAGTACTAGCCTAAGCCAGGCCGCCCTTGGTATATCTCTCTCCCTGTTTGCGGAAGTGGTACCCGTAAATCGCCAGTGTGATCGCCAGGGGAAGTGAGCGAGGTCGCTTCAGCAGCGTGGAAGTGACCAGGCGCCAGTAGTATATTTGCCCCTTTTCTTTAATGCCGAGATACCACACAGACTTCAAAAGGGCTTCCAGGTGGCTTCTCTTCAGGCTCCCGCGTTTGTGCACAACGGGATGGTGCTCCTTCAATAGGATGCCGATGCGTGCATAGTATTGACGCGGTGCGTAAATGGCTGCGAGAACGCGCCTGTAACCGCCGATCAGGGCCTCGCGGCCCATTCTAGGTGAGAAATTGACCGAGAAATCGGTATTGTCCCCTGATGCCTCCCCGAGCAGGCGATTTTCCTTCTTGAGGCGCTTGTAGAGCCTGGTCCCAGGTGGCGCATTGAGCAGGCCGACCATAGCAGTCACGATGCCAGTCTGCTGAATAAAATTGATCTGTCTCTCGAAGATGTTCGGCGGGTCGCTATCAAAGCCGACGATAAATCCTCCCTGCACCTCAAATCCGTGATTTTGCAGCGTTCTTACAGATGCCGCCAGATCACGATTGGCATTCTGGTGCTTACCGCACTCCCCGAGGCTGTCCTCATTCGGGGTCTCAATTCCAATGAACAGCCGATCAAAACCGGCATCCACCATCAGCCGCATTAACTCCTCGTCGTCGGCGATCCCGATAGAAGCTTGCGTAAATAGGGTAAAGGGGTAATTCCTCTCCTTCATCCAATCTATAATTGCCGGAAGCACCTCAGCCTTCAGCTTCTTCTTGTTGCCTATGAAATTATCATCAACAACGAAGAGGCTATTGCGCCAGCCCAGGTTGTAGATGGTTTCCATTTCCCCGATTAGCTGCCGGATGTCTTTGGTCCTGGGGACATGACCGTTCAGCAGAACTATGTCGCAGAACTCGCAATCGAAGGGGCAGCCGCGGGAATACTGGATGGCCAGAGTGGCGTATTTTCTGATGTCGATGAGATCCCAGGCTGGCCCCGGGCTCTTTTGGATGCTCGGTCTTTCCTCTGAACGGTAAACAGGCTGTGCTCTCCCATTCTCCAGGTCCGCTACCAGGCCAGCGATTATCGCCTCGGCCTCGCCCAACACAAAATGATCTACCCCCTCGAATTCTTCATAGCTAGTGGTAAACGAAGGGCCGCCAGCGACTATCCTGGTGTGTAGCTGGTTGCACCGCCTGATGACGTCACGCGCCGACTGCTGCTGCACGCCCATGGCGCTGAGGAACACATAATCTGCCCAGGCGATGTCCGCATCCTTCAAACTATCTATGTTCATATCGACCAGCTTCTTCTTCCACTCTGCTGGGAGCATTGATGCTACAGTCAACAGTCCCAGGGGGGGATAGGCTGCTTTCTTCGAAACGAATTTGAGAGCGTGTTTGAAGCTCCAGAAGGTCTCCGGGTAGCGCGGATAGACGAGAAGTATATTCAATTACAGCTCCTTGATTAAGAGAACAGCTACTGTTGATGATCTCTGGTGGTGGGGAGATGAGAGGGAATCACTCACAATAACATATCAAATTATATCACTTATACCACTTTTGTGAGCCGTTTGTCTATGGCAGGAACCTGAAAACCCGAATCTGTGGATAAAGATTCAGAATGCTCCCCTCCAGGGTGGCAGCATCTATTCAGTGTCTTTGCGAGGCGCAGAGTGCCGAAGCAATCTCAACAACAGTGTTGCCATGGCTTTGGAGATTGCTTCGCTTCGCTCGCAATGACGAGAGAATTCCACTGGCCTGAGTTGGCTAACCAAGATTACAGGTCATACCGCCGTCAACGGTTATGGTTATGCCGGTGGTATAGCCTCCAGCATCGGAAGCGAGATAGATCACGGCTGCTGCTACCTCCGCCTGCTTGGCAGCCCGCCGCAGGGGAACCCTGCTGTATATCTCACGAAGATGCGGGAATCCTTCGAGAGCCATCGGCAACACCGGGGTTTCAATGAATCCCGGAGCCACGGCATTCACCCGAACGTTGTAGCGGGCCCATTCGACTGCCAGGGTCTTGACCAGATTGATAACCCCGGCTTTGGCAGCGCCATAGGCGGGGTTGCTCGGGGCAGCACGGAGTCCCTCTGCGGAGGCAATATCGACAATGTTCCCTCCGCCTTGCTTTATCATGGTCGCTATCACTGCCTTACTGCACAGGAAGTGGCTCTTCAGATTGAGTCGGATCATCGAGTCCCAGCCCTTTTCGTTCAATTCCAGGGCTGGTGCCATGAAGTCGGTCCCTGCGTTGTTCACCAGAATATCGATGCGGCCGAATTCATCGAGGGCCTTCTTGACTAAGTTGTCCACCTGCTCGGCATCCCGAACATCCGTAGGCACGGCCAGGGACCGTCTGCCCAGAGCGCAAATCTCGGCTGCTGTACGCTCAATGCCCTCGGTAGTTCGAGCTGCCACTACCACGTCAGCCCCTGCTCTAGCCATCTCAATGGCGATAGTCTTTCCTGTCTCCTTGCTGGCCCCTGTGACAATGGCCACCTTACCGTTTAATGAGAATAGTGAATCCAATTCTGCACCTCCTGATACGATCTGGGATATCCTCTTTGAATTGGCATTAACCTGAGATGAGCCCCCTCTGTTCCAGGTCTCGGGCGACATCTGCCAGCCCCAATTCTTCGAGCTTGGCTCTGGTTTGCAGACCTGTGGCTACATCCCATTGCCTGATCTGATAATACTCGTCCCTTGACCTCTCAAACTCCTGCCTATCGATCACTGCTCCCTTTCGAGAGATGCTCTTGCCCCCCTTCCCCGGCACCAGGCATTCAGGGTTGGCCATGTCTCCCTTCAGCGGCGTGGTATGCCAGGTTTCAGGAAGATGATCTCCCTCCCTTCCGTGGCAACCTTCCCTGACGAGTATAGCCCTCTGCAGGTTGAACACCCTTGCACCTATCAGATAGAGTTCTTTCTCAGCAATATCCTTCCCGGTGACGGCGGAGAGTATCCGGCTCTCCAGGGTGGGGTCACCAATGTGGTCCTGGGAGTGCTCGATATCCACAACGGGCCAGAAGAAGCTGCAGAGAACAAGGCAGTCCTTGGCATACTCCCGGTCCTGAATCATCATGGCAGCCAGGGCCTTCCCATCGAAGGTGGAGAAATCTGCGGCAGCCTCACTTCCCCAGAAGCGCCGGGCGATGCGGCGCACCACATCACTGGAGACATAACCCCTCTCAGGGTTCTTGATCCACTCCAGCCACTTGAGTACCACCCGGCTGACCTCCTGGAGTTGCGGCATGGGTGGCTTTGGGCTCCATGGCGTACAGGAGCGCTGTGGTGACATACAGCCTGGGCTCATTTATGTTGGGCTGTCCGGACTTGGAGATATACTTGGTGATCAGATCTCTGGCTCCAGGGCCTACCCCATCGGAAGCTTTAGCGATTCCCTGGGACAGGAGGTCGCCGAAGCCATCCCGGAGGGAGATCTTTCTCGCCAGGGTCTCGATGAACTCCAGGCTGCCCAGCTTTGATATGGGGATGCCCGAGTTTTCGTCGGTCAGGATGCCGGCCCTATGGCACCTCTGCAACCAGAGTATGATCATGGAAAGGGACATGGTATCCAGCCCGTAATCGTCACAGAGCTTGGTGGCCTGAAAGGGGATTTCGTGTCCTGGCCCGTAGTATGGCTCCGATAAGGCTTGATAGAAGGTGGCAGCCTGACACATGAATTTACCCTTTTGGCCATCGTCTGCCTGGTATGTCCTTCGGTGACAGGTGCCCAGGCAGCCATAGCAAGGCGCCTTTTCGGTTCCGGGTCCGGTTATGCGAAAGACCAGGTTGCCTGCTGCAGGGATAGGCTCTCTGCCGAGGCCGCGGAAGTATGCGGCTAATTCCTTCACCTTCTCTGGCCGGGCAACTTCCATTCGCTGGCGGGCACTTCTAACTGCGATAGCCTTCAACTTCTTCGACCCCATGAGTGCCCCCATACCCCCGGAGCCGACAGCATCGTTGTCGGCCACGAGGGTGGCTATGCTGACCATGTTCTCACCCGCAGGGCCAATGGCCACCACTGAGGCGGAGCTCCCCATTTCGCCTTTCAGTATTTTCCTGGTCTCGATAGCGCCTTTGCCCCATAGAACAGAGGCATCCTTCAGTTCAGAAACACCGTCGTGAAGAAAAAGGTAAACGGGTTTTTCTGATTCGCCGCGAATAAGGACGGCGTCATAACCGGCGGATTTCAATCTAAGCCCCCAATCACCACCCAGGTTGCAGGAGCAAGAGTGTTCCGGGAAGGTGGCAGGCGATTTGCCATACACCAGCCAGCGGGAGCCACCGAATACGGGAACGCCGGCCAGCGGACCGGTGGCGAATATCAGCGCATTCTCAGCATCGAAAGCGTTGGCTTCCGATGGCACCTCATCCCAATAGAGCGCTGCGGCGCCCCCCCTTCCCCCAAGGAATCTGTCGGCATAGTTTATGGTGGGCAGCTCAGAAATGCTTCCTGATGACAGATCTACTCTCAGGATCTTACCCGCGTAGCCGAACATTCTTGCCTCCAGACTTTTTCCTTCGCAGTTTGCCTAGGCAAGCATCAATAGCATCTCAATAGGTCCCCATCAACAGGGATGTTGATTGCTAGCCACCGTCGGTGGGACGTTTTTCGCGGTAGCGCAAGATCTGGTCAATTGCCCGGCAGGCGTTTGACATAGAGTAGTAGACCGGCAAGCCTGCTTCACAGTATCTTTGCCTCATGGCGGTGAGGTGTTGTTCCTGATTGGTAAGGTCGGACTCAAGCACTACTGCAATGGGCTTATCTATCTCTGCGTGTACTTTCAGAACGGTATCGCAGAATAAACCGAACCACACATCAAAGAAACCCCAGGGATGCTGGCCGAAAACACAGTTAGCTAGCATCAGGTCGAAGCCTTCATGTGCCAGAAATTGCCTGGCTATATTATAGGTGGCTTCTGGAAACAAATTCAGTTCGATGGGGTTGGTCAGGATCAGCCCTGCCTCGCTGTTGAGGAACCCCCTCATCTCATCTGACACTGCTTTAGGTATTACTGGAAGGGTGAAGCCGTTAGCAGCGCAAGCATCGGTGGCCATAACGCTGGCACCACCACCCCCGCCGACCATAGCCACCCTTCTTCCCCGGGGAAGTGACAGGAAACGAAGGGTGACCACAATGTCAACCAGTTCCTCCAGGGTGTGAACCCGGATAGCCCCAGCCTGCTGCAACAGGGTAGTCCACACCTGATCGGAACCAGATAGAGAGCCGGTGTGTGAGGCTGCCGTACGCGCACCAAAAGTGGTGGAGCCGCCTTTGAGTATTACCACAGGCTTCCTGGCCGACAGCCTGTTCAGCACCTGGCGGAATCGTTCTCCGTCTTTGACTCCTTCTATATAGGCTGCCACCAGCTCTGTCCCGGCGTCCTGGGCCAAGTATTCAAACAGGTCACTTTCATTGACATCACAGGCATTTCCATAGGAAATGACTTTGCTGAAGCGGATACCTCTTTCGGCGGCCAGCCGCACAAAGTAGATGGCATTGCCGCCACTCTGGCAGACAAGAGCTACCTTCCCACTCTCTTTTGGAAAGTCGGTGACGAACGAAAGCCCGGCTGTGGGACTATACACCCCCATGCAGTTGGGGCCGATGAGCCGTATCCGGCTGGCTTGGGCCAGACGGACTATCTCCGCCTCCAACCGCCGCCCTTCCTCCGACCCGGTTTCAGAGAAGCCAGAGGTGAAGAGCGAGACCACCTTTACGCCTTTCTCTGAACAATCCTTAATCAATTGGGGCACAAACCGGGCAGGTATGCATGAGGTGACATATTCCACCGCATCAGGGATGTCTTTGATGCCAGGATAGATTTTTAGCCCCGACATCTCCCCGCCGTTGGGATGGATGGGGTAGATCTTGCCCTTGAAACCGGAGCTGAGCAAGCTCTCAAGATACCATTTTCCGGCTGTGATGGGGCCAACACCGGCTATAGCCACCGAAGCCGGGTTGAAAGCAGTATCCAAAGATGCCATTCGGTCCATATTCTCAGTTCACCTCACAAATTAGTGTATTTCAATGCTGATGAATCCGTGTGCATTCATTTCAATTATAGGTGCAACCAGCCTGATTCGGCCAATCAAAAAGCTGATGAAGTGTCTGGTATTTATCGGATCTATCTTGGCCGGCAGAGCTTCTGGTAAGCCACAATCCGTGGATTTTCAAAGTGGGTGGCATCCTTCTGCAGAAGGATGACCCACAGTGGGTGTCAGGTCCCAGATGTGGCCTGGACACAATACGCACCAGCGGGTGTACCAGGTATGGCTCAAGCGGAGGTACTACCATACAACAATCCATGCAAACCAACCTGGATTTTGGGCTACGGCTTCCTGGAGCTGCTGCTAGCCCTCAATCAGCTTCTGGGCTTTTGAGACAGCCTCCGCGGACTGCCACTACAGAGCTTGATTCGTTGCTGCACTCCTCGCAATGACATTTGAGGACGCAAAGTGGGTGAAAACCGTGAGGGCGCGCGAAGCGCCCTCACTTGATTTGTGAGGCTGGGAGTCGTAAACTGCTTTTCAGAACCGACTGGCTTTTGAGGCCGTTCTGTGGAGGAAGCAT
>JAPLHP010000103.1 GCA_026389585.1 Chloroflexota bacterium
GTTGGGAAACACGGGAATGAAAAAGCCATCGGGAAATATGTTAAAGAGCAAGGACGTGCATCTCAATATGTTCAGATTCACAAAGACCAACTAAGGTTACTGTGATACCCCGACGCTTGCGTCGGGGAGAATGTCATTGCGAGCCATTCTCCAAGCCGGGCGAGGAGAAGGCGCGGCAATCTATGCATTCGTCTGACCGCATCACACTGCCCCGAGATTGCTTCGTCGTCCTTCCGCGGAAGGACGACGCAACGCAGTGGGCAATATGTCACCCTGCCCTTTATGCAATATGTCACCCCGACTTTTATGTGGTTTGTCACCCTGAGCGAAGGCGAAGGGTCTCCTCTCACAAAGCGAATGATGCCTATTCTTGCACCCCGAGCCTGTAGGGACTTTGTCCGAAGTCTGCAACCAGGCACTAGTTTTCGGGGGAACCACAGTGGGTCTAACTTGATGGGTGGTAGAGTGGTGCCGGACAGGCCATCTGTCATTGATGGCCATTAATGATTTGTACTATAATGCGCTGTGGCAACAGATGTTTGCAGTCAATGGGGGGACAGGGTGGAACTCGCTTACGGCTTTCTCGGATGGGATAGTCCGAGGCCGGATGGCTGCTAGCCGAAGGATCACATCAAAGAAGGAGGGGAGAGATGGCTGAGTTTTTGTCTGATGAATGGTTTGCCAGGGTGGTAGAGCTTACCAAGGCCGCCGGCGATCTCCAGATTCCCAAGTCCATGGCCGATGCGACGGTCAACCTGACTGTGGAGACTGCGAAGGGCAAAGTAGAGATGTGCGTCAACGGCGGCATCATTCAGAAGGGCTTCGTCCCAAATGCCGATGTCAACATGTCCATGCCTGACGATTATGCTTACACAATATGAAGAAGATGATCCCGCTGCAGGTGTACAAGCCCAGCCAGCCCACCGTTGCCCTGACTAAGAAGATCGCCGAGATCACCGATTTCAAGGTTTGAGCGGCTTAGGCTGCAAGAAAGAAGGGGGTTCGGAAATGCCGAAGCTAGACAAACTGATGTCGCCCTGGAAGATTGGCGGTCTGGAGATCAAAAACCGGATAGTCATGGCGCCAATGACCCCTGTCTGGGCTAACCCGGACGAGACCCCCTCCGACCGCCAGATAGCCTATTGGGTCGAGCGTGCCAAAGGCGGGGTTGGCCTGATCACCACCGAGGTCAATTCGATAGACCCGCTGCACAGGTATCAGCCACTTTCTTCCGGCCTGCACAGCGACTTCCAGATCGAGGTGCACAAGCGCCTTACGGACGCGGTCCACAGGCACGGCGTCAGGATCTTTCCGCAGATCAGCCACCCCGGCCCCGAGTCCCTGGCCCCGTTCTTTGAGAACATGCCGGCCATCGGACCTTCCGTGAACCGCTCCGAGTCCACCGGGCAGGTCTGCCGCGAGCTGACGGACGAAGAGCTGCCTGACCTGATTGAGATGTACGGCGAGGCCGCCCGCAGGGCCCGCGATGCCGGCTACGATGGTGTAGAGCTTCACATGGCCCATAACTATATGCTGCTTGGATCGTTTCTCTCCCCGCTGCGCAACCGGCGCGAGGACGGCCAGTACGTAGGCCACACCGTCGAGGGCCGTGTCAAACTGGCAGTCGAGGTCATCAAGAAGATAAAGGAGAGAGTTGGCAACGACTTCCCGCTCACGGTGCGCATATCCGGTGACGAATGCGTGGGTGGCAGCAATGGCCGCGACATCACCGACACCCAGCGCATCGCCCCCATCCTGGAAGCGGCGGGCGTTGACTGCTTCCACGTCTCCGGCGGTGTCATCACATCGCTGGTCGACCAGATCATCGCCGGTGCCAACTACGAGTATGGCTTCAACGTACCGGCGGCGCATGCCATCAAAGAGGTGGTGAAGGTTCCTGTCATGCCGGTGGGCTGCATCCACGATCCGGCGCTGGCAGAGGGGTTCCTGCAAAGGGACTGGTGCGATGCCATCGTCATGGGCCGCCCCCTCCTCGCCGATCCCGAGTTGCCCAGGAAGGGCATGGAGGACAGGCTGGAGGATGTCCGCCGGTGTGTGCGGTGCCTGACATGCGTGGACTCTCTGATGAATCTCGAAGACGTCCACTGTGCCGTCAACGGCCGCATGGGGAAGGAGGAAGTGTATCCCCTCGAAGGCAAGGCCGTTACCCCGAAGAGGGTCATGATTGCCGGTGCTGGCCCTGGCGGCATGGAGGCAGCCCGGGTGGCAGTCCTGCGTGGTCACGATGTCACGCTGTATGACAAGCACCACCGCCTGGGAGGTGCCCTGGTGACCGCCTGCACCGTGCATCCGGACAATGAGACCTTTCTGGAGTACCTCATGACGCAGATGAGGAAGCTGCCGGTCAAAGTGAAGCTGGGCGTTGGGGTTACCCCCGAACTGGTCAAGCAGGAAAAGCCCGATGTGTTTATCGATGCTACTGGTGGCAAGGTGGTTGCGCCGAAGATCGAGGGCGACCACCTACCCAACGTAATCACTGGAGCCATGCTGCACAAGTTCGCCGCCGCCCGAGGGTGCCGACAAGGTCCCGTGGCCCATGAAACTGGGAATCAGGCTTGGCGGCGGCCTTATGCAGAGGCTGATCACGCCGCAGCGCATCCGGAAGGTCACCAGATTCTGGACTCCAATGGTTGGCAAGAAGGTGGTGCTGGTGGGCGCTGACCTCGCCGCGATAGAGTCGGCGGAGTTCCTGGCCCAGCGCGGCCGCGAGGTGGCGGTGATCGATGCTTACGAAGAACTGGCCCCCGAGATAGGCGTGAAACGCCGTGCTGAGCACATCGAGCGTATGCGCAATCTTGGTATCACCATGCACACTGAGTGTGACGTGACAAAGATAACCGCTGAAGGCGTCTGGTTCAAGCCGCGGCATGGTGACAAGGAACACATGATCAAGGCCGACACGGTCATCCTGGCCGGTGTGATCGAGCCCAAGGCCGAGCTCTACAATGCCTGCAAGGAGCTGGCGGCTGAGGTGTACACTGTGGGCGACGTTTCAGGGCTGGGACTGATCGACAAAGCCATTCGAGAGGCCAACGCCGTAGTCTATGGCTTGGGTTGACGTAATATATGGTGTGGCCCTGTGACTCGGCTGAGGACTTCGGGAGCAGCGCTATCTCAAGTCGTCGATAAACTTGCTATTAGCTGGCCAGAAACGAAGTTGGTGAGCCGCGGGGGATTCAAACCCCCGACACCCTGATTAGAAGATACAGGCGTATTGACTTGATTGGATCCCCTGAGCTAACATTCACGGAGCTACTGCAATAGCATCAGACGGAATGTTCGATCATGATAGAGACAACAACAGATATCAGAAGGAGACTGACGAATGGCTTGCTCGTTTCTTGAATTGGCCTCTGAGGTATTGAGGAGAGCCAAGCAACCATTGACATATCAGGAAATATGGGACATGGCCAAGAAATCAGGCCTTTCTGCGCAAGTCAACACATCTGGAAAAACACCTTGGCAGACACTGGGTGCTCAACTCTACTTAGACGTTAGAGACAAATCAGAGTCGAAATTCATCAAAGTTGGCAAAAGGCCAGCCAGATTTTTCCTCAAAGATCGACAATCAGAAGTTTCCGCCGATCTGGTGTCTCAGATCGAAATAGAAGAAGAGAAGAAGGAGAAAAGCGCCCCCAAGTACAGGGAGCGAGACCTGCATCCCATATTAGCCTATTTTGCGTACTCAAACCAATCGTTCAACCGTGGTCGCTCAATATTCACAAAGACTATCCTGCATGAGAAGTCTCTCAAGCAAGGATACAACGAGTGGGTTCACCCGGACATGGTTGGTTTCTACCTTCCCATCGAGGATTGGCGGCCAGAGGTCATCGAGTTTAACCGGCTACTGGACAATAACTCCATTCGTCTCTACTCGTTCGAGGTCAAAAAGTCTCTCAACAAGATGAATTACCGGGAGTCCTACTTCCAGGCTGTCTCCAACTCGTCTTGGGCACACGAAGGATATCTTGTGGCTTCCGAGATTCTCCAAGACGATGATTTCCTCGCCGAGCTTGAGCGGCTAGCAGCATCCTTCGGAATAGGAATCGTCCATCTTGATCTTGCGGACATAGACTCATCGAGGGTGCTCTATCCTGCACGGATCAGGAGCGCTCTTGACTGGGAGACCATCAATAAACTCTGTGACCAGAACCCCGATTTTCGGAAGTTCGTCGAAGATGTGAAGATCGACTTTGAGTCCAAACGTATACATCCAGCTGACTACGATGGGGTCGTCAAGGATCCGGCCCAATACATCAAAGAGAAGCTCAAGATAGAACCACCAGATCCAGCGGATGACTGATGGCCACCCCAGATTCCGGACGTTGCGTACATGGTTATGCCCAGATAATGGTCCGAACCATGAAAGTGATCTACAAGATTACGTATCCCAACGGCAAGATCTACATCGGCAAGGATCTAACCGACACCATCAGCTACTTCGGCAGCGCTGACTGCAGGATCATTGAGAAGGACTTCACAAGAGACCAAAGGCGTGATTTCATAATTAGGAAAGAGGTTCTGTGGGAGTCTGACACCGCTTCAAACAGGAAGGTCAGCCTCAAGGAAGCCGAATACATAAAAGCCTTCAATTCTAATGATCCCGATATTGGGTACAATCAGTGGCCAAAGTTTAAGGGGAAGGCTTAGGGAGCTGTATTACCTCACCTTGGATACAGAGAGGCAGGGTGGCTGTTTGAAGCAGAAAACGAGTGATGCGTCATCTAATGGAGCAGTGACTATCGCATCCAGAACAACAGCCTCACGATTGTCCTACTCCACAGAGACTGACCTTGAACACCAAAGCTCTTCTCGCACTTGATGCATTTCCACAAGCGGAAGTGGTCATTGTAGTGACCTGCTACTTAACATAACTTCACGATGCCTGGTTGTATGGGTCTGGCTTTGACTTGTGGCCATCAAATCCGGTGTTCCGGAGCGAGTCTCATCATGAAATGTTGCCTGCAGGCATGTGACAACCAGTGGGGCGTTTAGGGCATGCGGTTTGACTGAAGATGCCTGAAGATTTCATCGTGCACGCGCTCGGGCTCTTCTTGAATCAACCAGTGGCCGGCGTTCAATTCGATCAGGCGGAATGGGCCTTTCATGTACTGCCTCGTTTGTTCCACGGCTACCCGGCCGACTGCCAGGTCCTGATTTCCCCAGATGAGCAGAGTGGGGTGTGATACCGGACCGAAGGTTATTGCCTGGTCGCCCTGTTTGAGAAGGGCAGGATTGGCGCGATACCAGTTGAGCGCTGCTGTGAGCGCCATTGGCTGGGAGAAAACAGTGAGGTATTCCTCCAGTTGGTTTTCCGGAATGGCCGACCAGAGATCACGCAATACCTTAGAGTTGTCAGCGGTCAGCACTTTCTCGGGCTCGTCGGGCATCATGAAGAGTGTCATGTATTGACTGCGTTTTCGTTGGTCAGGGTCGTCGGCAATTGCGGACTTGAACGCATCCATATGGGGCACTGACATGGCAGTCCAACTTTGTACGCGGTTGGGATAGAGATATAGCATAATCCAGCCGATGGCAGAGCCCCAGTCGTGCCCAACCATGTGGAAACGCTGAAAACCGAGAGCATCAGCCAGGGCCACAACATCGGAGGCCAGTTCCCGGCAGGCATACCCCTCAACCTTTTCTGGACGAGCCCCTGGGCTATAACCTCGCTGGTCGGGTGCAAAGCAACGGTATCCTTCATCTGCCAGATTTGCCATCAGGTTGGCCCACATGATTGATGTTTCGGGGAACCCGTGCAGGAAAATGACCGGCTCGCCTGAAAGATTGTCCAGACCGGCAGCCCTGCCGCGAAAGGTCATGCCATTTGCTTTGGTTTCCAGCATTAGACATTCACTCATTTAGTCACCCCTGCGGGCCCTGTCTTTCTCCGCTTGGCGCAGATTTCCCCAGAGGTATGGAGTCAAATAGCCCCCCTTCGGGACTTTCTTCAGACGTAGCCTGATGATGAAGACTGACAACGCGGCGGGTCCGAAATGCTATCTTCGGTACCCGCCGAACGGTGCTTCTGTCCAAGCTCTAGATACGGTCTGCGGCCGCAGCTCTACTTGCTGTAATCGTAGAATCCCTTGCCGGTCTTGCGTCCGAGGTGCCCTGCGGCAACCATCTTCTTCAGCATGATCGGTGGGGCAAACAAGGGATCCTTAAGCTCATCGTACATGGCGGTAAGGATGTAATAGACCGTGTCCAGCCCAATGAAGTCTGCCAGTTCCAGGGGACCCATGGGGTGGTTCAGTCCGAGTCTCATCGTCTTATCGATATCCTCTTTTGTTGCTAGACCCTGTTCATAGCAGCGGATGACGTAGATGAGATAGACCATGCTGAGACGGTTGGCAATGAACCCGGGGGTGTCATTGCACAAGACGGTCTGCTTGCCGATATCCTTGCAGAATACCTTGCCCATTTCAATGGCTTCGTCTGAGGTGACCATGGTTTTGACAATCTCCACCAACTGCATCACCGGAACAGGACTGAAGAAGTGCAGCCCCAGCACCTGGCTTGGTCTTTTGGTGGTCATGGCCATGTCTAGAACAGATAGACAGGAGGTGTTGCTGGCAAGGAAGGCATGCGGAGGGCAAACCTTGTCAAGTCCAGCGAATATCTTCTTTTTCTCTACCATGTTCTCGATAGCTGCCTCTATGACCAGGTCGCGGTCACGGAAATCCTCCATGTTGAGCGTGCCTTTTATACGCCCCAATGTGGCCGTCTTCTCTTCTTCAGTTGCCTTGCCTCTCTTGACAGCTCTTTCTAGCGATGTTCGGATGTTTGCAGTGCCCTTGTCCAGAAATTCCTGCTTGACCTCCAGCACCACGGTGTCATAGCCAGCACGGGCGCAAACCTCGGTTATGCCCCCGCCCATTAAACCGCAGCCTACCACACCTACTTTCTTAATTTCCATATAACTCCTTTCTCTATGTTGTCCTTTGGCCTGTCCGTGATTATCACAGCGGCCTTGTGGAAACCTATTTCCCCTTTATGTTTGCTTCCCGCTTCTCCAGAAAGGCCAGTTTTGCCTCTTGGTGGTCTTCGGTAGCGGTGCAGAAGTCCATTAGCTTCGTCTCCAGCCTGAGCCCCTCTTCCAGGTTCATTTCAAACCCTTTGTACATGGCCTCCTTGGCTGCCCTTACTGCCAGTGGTGGTATCTTGCAGAGCCTCTGGGCCCATTGCTCGGCAGCGGGCATGAGCTGATCGGAGGGTACTACCTTGTTGATGAGCCCCAAACGGTAGGCTTCCTGGGCGTCAATGCGCTCCGCCATCAGGATCATCTCGTTGGCTTTGGCTCTCGGGATAGCCCGTGTCAGCCTCTGTGTCCCGCCCCAGCCAGGTATTATGCCGAGGGTAACCTCAGGGAAGCCGAAGGTGGCATTGTCGGCAGCGATTCGCAGGTCGCAGCCCAGCGCGAGCTCGAGCCCACCGCCCAGAGCGTGGCCATTGATGGCGGCGATGATGGGCTTCCATAGTTCCAGACCGCGAAACAGACTGGGCGGTACCCGCCACCATTCGTTGCGAATCTCACTTAACACAGGCAGCATCTCTTTGATGTCAGCTCCGACGCAAAAAGCTCGGTTGCCGCTTCCGGTAAGTATGGCTACCCAGGTCTCCCTGTCATCCCTGAAGTCTATTAGTGCGTCGCTGAGTTCTTTGAATGTCTGCGGATCAATAGAATTCAAGGTACGGGGACGGTCTATGGTCATGTAGGCGACTCTCCCCCGCTTCTCGTAAAGAAGTCCCATATTAAGCCCTCCTTATCATTGAGCCCTTGTTTGATTGTTTCTTGACCCTCATTGGCTGCCGTTGTTATGGAGATACAATGGAGTCACTAATACACTGCTGTGACAAACAAAGGTCAGTTCTTTGCTTTTTGGGAAGTGGCAGCAACAAGGCTGTGGCGCAGAGCGCGCAGGGTAACCTGGCTATCCAGCTTTGCCTCCTTAGCATAAGTCTTGACGATTTGCCAGAGTCCCTGCCTGGTGAGCCTTTGCCCGAGTCTATTGAGGAACAGTGCCGCTTCCCCTCTTTGGTGCAGTAGCTGGGGGCGAGCCTCATCCAGGTATTTCTTTAAAGAAGGGACATGGCCTCGGCTGAGGCAGGTGTTCCGTTCCCTGGAGCCTCTTATGAGGCAAGTGACAGAATGGTCTTGCATAGTCACATCATCCACGTTTAGCGACATGAGTTCACCTATTTGCATGCCACTGGCGTAGAGAAGTTCCAACATGGCTTTGTCGCGCCTTGCCTCAGGGGTAGGATACTTGTCAGGCTGCCTCAGCAGATCCCTCACTTGAGTCTCTGGGAGAGGCTGGGGCACGCTCTTCTTCACCCTGGGCGCCCCGACATTATCAGTAGGAGTACTCTGTATGACTCCTGCATTCTCAAGATACTTGAACATGGTCTTGGCAGATGCCGTCTTGCGTGCGATTGTGGCCGGAGCGTAACCTCTCTGCCTGAGATCGAGGAAATAGTTCAGCACAAGCTGGTGATCCACGTCTGGCCACTGCTTTGATCCCTTCTCTTGAAAAAAGCCGGCCATTTGTGAAAGATCGTTGTTATAAGCGGCAATAGTATTCTCGGAGAATCTCTTCTCTACTGTAAGATGACGTAAGAAGGCTTCGATTTGCCCTTTCATGACCCCCCCTCCTTATTAATGGCGGATTGCCTCCAGAACGGTTGTTATTTTAGCATAACCAGCGCCAAAATTGTAAAATTGCTTCAGAGCCATGGAACAGAAGCGTCTTGAACAGCAACTGAAATCATTGCCAGCGAAGCCCGGCGTATATCTGCTTAAGGATGAGAAGGATGGCATCCTGTATGTAGGCAAGGCGGCCAGCCTGTACCATCGGGTAGGCTCCTATTTTAGTTCCCCAGATAGACTTTCGCCGAAGATGAGCAGGATGGTAGCCCGGATAACTGAAGTTGATTTCTATGTCACCGATTCAGAGCAAGAGGCTATCCTTCTTGAGTGTAATCTAATAAAGGAATATCGTCCGCGCTACAATGTGCGCCTGAAGGATGATAAGAGTTATCCTTATCTCAAGATAAGCCTCAATGAGGACTGGCCGAGGGCATACGTCACTCGGCGTGTGGAGAAGGACGGCGCCAGATATTTTGGTCCTTATGCCAGCGCCGGATCGCTACGCAAAACCCTGGCCTTGCTAAGGAGGCTCTTCCCCTTGCGTCATTGCAGGGGGTCGATTACGGGCACTGCATTGCGGCCCTGCCTGGAATACCACATTCAAGGCTGCCTTGGACCCTGTATTGGCGCTGTGAGCAAAGAAGAGTATCGCCAGGTGGTAAACCAGATTGTCCTTTTTCTTGAAGGCAAGCATGAGGTGGTATTGCGAAAGTTGCGCGTCAGGATGGCACTGGCGGCAGAGAATCTGGATTTTGAAAAGGCTGCCCTGATACGTGATCAAGTTCGGGCTGTAGAGAAGGTTACCGAAGAGCAGAAGATTGCTTCAACTGAGGGTGAGGCAGATGTGGTTGCCTTTGCCCAGGCAGGTGATCAGGCATACGTGCTGGTTTTCTTCATCCGCCAGGGAAAGCTTGTGGGAAGAGAACGCTTCATTCTGACAGGAACACATGGTGAAGAGCCTTCTCAGATTATGACTAGTTTTGTGCAGCAGTTTTATAGTGCTGCTTCTTGCATACCGAAGCGGATATTGCTTCAGCATCCGTTGAAAGAGATGCCTCTTGTGGTGCAGTGGTTGGGGGGGAGAGGAGGGAGGAGGGTAGAACTCCGGGTGCCCCGTAGAGGGTCTGGGAAAGGGCTGGTGGATCTGGTGGCAGAGAATGCCCGGCAGGGGCTGGCCCAATTGAGGGTAAAATCGCTGGATGCCCCCGATGTACTGAAGGAAGCTTTGGAGGAACTGCAAAAGGCACTTTTATTGTCTTCTCTTCCGCAGCGCGTGGAGGGTTATGACATCTCTAATATTCAGGGTACCTCGGCGGTGGGGAGCATGGTGGTCTTTGAGAGAGGATTGCCCAGGAAGTCTCACTATCGGCTATTCAAGATCAAGTCAGTTGAGGGATCTGATGACTATGCCATGATCCAGGAGGTATTGAGGAGGCGTTTTAAGAGGGCCTCCGGTGATCTTCGAGAAGGTATCTGGGCAATTGTGCCTGATCTGGTTCTCATTGATGGTGGTAGAGGGCAGCTTAGTGCCGCCCTGGAAGCGATGAATGAGATGGGGGTTGGCTTTGTTCCCTGTGTCAGTATTGCCAAGGGGGATGAAGCTATCTTTTTACCCCGGGTGGCCGAACCTGTTATGCTCCCTCGTCAATCGTCGGCCCTTTATTTTGTGCAGAGGGTAAGGGATGAGGCACATCGATTTGCGCTGAGCTACCATCACAAGGTGCACCGCAGGGGGACATTTGCTTCTTCATTGGATGATATACCGGGGATAGGGGCCAGACGCAAGCGGGCTTTGCTTAAGAGATTTGGATCGGTCAGGGGAATCAGGGAAGCTCCATTGGATGAGTTGGTGTCTGTGGAAGGAATGACCAGGTCTGCAGCGCAGAAAGTGAAAGAGTGTCTTTGATGAAGAACGGAGATATGATCGTATAAACTATGTTTGATGTGACATAAAATCTCAGACGCCTTCCTCGCAAAAAGAGGGCTTCGAGGCTTATTTGCTGGTGGTTGCATTGTTATCCTAATTGTGATAAATTAGGGCCAAACCTGGTTTACAGGTTTGGCCGTTGTGTGGAGTGGGTGTTCCCCCACTCTTTTTGGTTAAGTGGATAACCGTGGGTTATAGAATGGGAGGTCTGCTCGGGAGATGAAGACCGATTTTGGAATTGCTCTTACTCAACTGGCTGCCGAGAGGAACTTACCTAAAGAGGTTATCCTCAAGACTGTAGAGTCGGCCCTGGTTCCTATATTCAAGAAAAGTAGCTTTGCACCTGATCAAGAGATCTCGGTTAAGATTTTGGTGCAGACGGGTGAGGTCAGGGTCTATGCACAGAAAAAGGTAGTAAAGAGGCGCACGGATCCCCGTCAACAAATTCTATTGTCCGAGGCGGTGAAGCTGAGGGCTGATGCTCGGGTGGGAGACGTGATCGAGGTAGAGTCCACGCCTCCTGATGCCGGACGCATCGCTGCTCAAACTGCAAAGCAGGTAATACTACAGCGTTTGCGGGAGGCGGAACGCGATGCCATCTTCGGGGAATATGCTGACAAAGAGGGGGATATTATCAGTGGTGTGGTACATGTTGTCGAGGCGAAGCATATTATTGCCGATCTGGGAAAAGGGGAGGCGATACTACCTCTGGCTGAGCAGATGCCCGCAGACCATTACCGGGTGGGGCAGAGGCTCAAACTCTACCTTGTGAAGGTACTGCGCACTGCCAAAGGGACTCAGCTCGTAGTGTCGCGGACGCATCAGAATCTGCTCCGGCGCTTGTTTGAACTGGAGATCCCTGAGATATTCAACGGCACGGTGGAGATCAAAGCCCTGGCTCGCGAACCGGGCTACCGGAGTAAGGTTGCTGTTAGTTCCCGCCAGGAGGGAGTTGATGCTGTTGGTTCTTGTCTCGGGCTGCGCAGCATCAGAATCCAGAACATCACCAAGGAACTCGGCGGTGAAAAAATAGATCTGATCCAGTGGCATCCTGACCCCGCGGTTTTCATTGGTAATGCGCTGAGCCCTGCTTCAGTAGTGAAGGTGGAGGTCAGTGCGGAGGAGAAGGGCGCCAAGGTAATTGTCCCTGACAATCAACTCTCGCTGGCTATTGGCAAGGGAGGACAGAACGCCAGACTGGCTGCCAGGCTTACTGGCTGGCGAATCGATATAAAGAGCACTTCTATGGTCGAGGCGGGGGCGGCTCCTAAAGTGAAAGAGGCCCCCAAGGTGGAGGAGGCTGTCTCCAGTGAGGCAGTGGTGGCGGTTGAACCCGTGGTGCAGGCAGTAGAGCCTGTACCTGAGCCAGTAGTTCCGGTGGCTGAAGATAAGGTTACTGCTCCTGTGAAGGAGATACTGCCGGTGCTGGCTTCGGCAGAGGCACCACCGACGAAACCCCTGGAAGTGCCGCATGGGGCTCCGGCAGAGGTTGCCACTAAAACCTATTCTTTTGAGGAAGTACTTTCGGAGATAGAGGCAGTCACTGGCAGGCTCAAGGCTCGCTATGGTGGTGGTGGGGGTGGTGGAAGATCAGGAGCGAAACCTGAAACCCCTGCTAAGAAAGGGAAGAAGGAGAGCACGGTCAAGGACGAAGAGGTGGTGGTCAAACCGAAACCTAAGAAGCCAGGTCGGCGGCAAGCGATACGAGAAGACATTGAGGATTTGGGTGACGATGGATTGGGTGAAGAGGACCTGGATGAAAAGGGATTGAGCGAAGAGGACCTGGGTGAAAAGGGATTGAGTGAAGAGGGATAAGGTAGCACTGCAACGGGGTTTGAAACATATCCCACAGCGTACCTGCGTTTTTTGTCGTGAGGTAAAGCCGAAGCGGCAGTTGGTTCGCGTGGTTTATGGTGCCGGTGGTATAGCGGAGGTGGATGTATCAGGAAAGAAGCCTGGGAGGGGTGCTTATGTTTGCCGCTCTCCAGGTTGTTGGGGGAAGGGGCTCAACAAGGGCAGGTTGGAGCATGCATTGCGGGGCAAAATAGACCCTGAAAATTGGGTCAAGGTCGTCGAGTTTGGGACTGGATTTTGCTCTGAGGCCCAGAGCCAACTGACCCAAGCGGTGGAGGTTGAATGACGAAAAGTACTGGGGGAAAGAGCTCTCCTTCCAAAGGTGGACCCCCGATTGAGATTCCGGCCTCGCTGACGGTGAAGCAACTGGCTGATCTGCTGAAGGTGAGTGGGGTGGAGTTGATCAAGCAGTTGTTGAATAACGGCGTCATAGCGAGTATCAATCAGACCATTGATTTCGACACTGCAGCAGTAGTAGCTTCGGATCTGGGCCATGATGTTGTGGAAAAGGCCGTACCAGTGGATGACGCGGCTGGCTGTGGGGAATTGGAGAAACAGAACTTGCAACCACGCCCGCCGGTGGTGACTGTGATGGGGCACATCGACCATGGCAAGACAAGGCTCTTGGATGCCATCAGACAGACGAATGTGATGGCTTCTGAAGCGGGGGGTATTACCCAGCACATCGGAGCGTATCAGGCAGAAGTGTCTGGCAAAAAAATCACCTTTTTGGATACTCCGGGGCATGAAGCTTTCACTGCGATGCGGGCCAGGGGTACAAAGGCAACTGACATTGCTGTCCTTGTGGTAGCAGCAGACGATGGGATAATGCCCCAAACGCGGGAGGCCATAGCTCATGCTCGGGCTGCCGCAGTACCTATCGTAGTGGCTTTGAATAAGATTGATAAACCCGGTATCAACCTGGACAAAGTGAAACAGCAGCTTGCCGAGGAAGGCCTGGTCATTGAAGAGTGGGGTGGCAATACTGTTTGCGTGCCTGTTTCAGCGAAGATGAAACAGGGAATCTCTGATCTATTGGAGAACATCCTTGTGGTGGCCGAGATACTGGAACTAAAGGCGAATCCGGACTGCCCTGCTAAGGGGGTGGTTGTCGAGGCGGAGTTGGACAAGACCAAAGGTCCTCTGGCTACAGTTTTGGTGCAGAGCGGGACTCTCAAGCCTGGTGATCCCGTGGTGGTTGGTGATGCCTGGGGTAAGATAAAGGCTATGTTTAACGGTGCCGGCAAGCGGATCAAGAAGGCGGAGCCATCGACTCCGGTGGAGATACTTGGACTGAGCACTTTACCACAAGCTGGGGATACCCTAGTGGTGGCCGCCAGTGAGCGTGAGGCAAAGTCCATAGCCGAAAAGCGGCACCTGGAAAAACAACAGAAACTGGCCAGGCCGGCAAGTGCGGTCAAGCTGGAGGATGTCTTTGCTCAAATCAAGCAGGGGCAGGCCAAGGAGCTTAACCTTATTCTCAAGACCGACGTTCAGGGAAGCATTGAGCCGATCAGGGATTCCATCGAGCGTTTGGAAATAGATGCGATAAAGGTGAAAATCATTCACTCTGGTAGCGGATCTATCACCGAAGGCGATGTCTTGCTGGCCCTGGCTTCTAAAGGTATTATTGTGGGCTTTCATACGACACCCACTGTGGGCGCGCAGCGGATGGCTGATTCGGAAGGAGTGGATATCCGGCTGTACGACATAATCTACAACCTGATAGATGATATTGAGAGAGCCTTGAAGGGAATGAAGGAGCCATCCTACGCTGAGGTTATTGAGGGACATGCTGAGATAAGGGCAGTTTTCACTGCCGGCAGGCATGAGAAGGCGGCGGGGGTCTATGTTAATGACGGTGTTTTGAAGAGAGATGCCCCGATCAGAGTGATACGCAACAAGCAGTTAGTCCACCAGTCCAAAATCGCCAGCCTGAGGCGGTTCAAGGATGATGTCAGAGAGGTGGCTGCCGGTATTGAGTGTGGCGTTGTTGTGGATGGATTTACCCAGTTTGAAACAGGTGACATAATCGAGGCCTATCGCAAGGGGAAGGTGGATGAGTCGGCGCACTGAGCGGCTGAATCACTTCATTCGCGATGAAATCACCCAGTTACTGCAACGCGAAATCAAGGACCCCAGGCTTGCGGTCTTTGTTACGGTGACCCGCGTCTCGATCTCTCCTGATTTACGCCATGTCAAGGTGTTTGTCAGTATTCTGGGAACTGAGAGTGAGAAAACAGAAGCCATGAAGGCTTTGGGTACTGCCTCAGGTTTCCTCCGCAGGGAGCTGGGCCCGCGGCTCAGATTGCGAAATAGCCCCGAATTGAGCTTTTGCTACGATGATTCTATAGAGCAGGCAAGTAAGGTTTTCCAGCTAATGAGCCAGTTAGCTACTGAAGAAGCTGGAGGACAGGAACCAGGTGAGCATTGACGGCATCCTCAATGTCCTCAAGCCAGCCGGCAAGACCTCTTTTGCCGTAGTTTCCCTGGTGAGAAGCCTCAGCGGCGAGCCAAGAGTAGGCCATGCCGGTACACTTGATCCCGAAGCTACTGGAGTGCTGGTGGTTTGTCTTGGCCAGGGTACCAGGGTGATTGAATTTCTGTCTGGGGCTGGCAAGACCTACCAGGCTGAAGTCGAACTTGGTATCACTACTGACACCTATGATGCGGTGGGGGAGGTAATTCGGAGGTGTGATGCCTCATTTGTCACTGAAGATCAGTTGAGGCAGGTACTTCATTCCTTTCGTGGTTCCGTTGAGCAGATCCCGCCGATGTACAGTGCCCTCAGATATAAGGGAAGACGTCTCTATGAGCTTGCCCGTGAGGGAATTGAGGTAACTAGGAAACCAAGGATGGTGCAGTTCTCTCGTCTGGATCTCATAAGGTGGCAGTCGCCTGTTGTCACTATTGAGGTAGAATGCAGTGCTGGCACTTATATCCGGTCCCTGGCCCAGGACATAGGCATTGCGTTGGGCTGTGGTGCTCATCTTAGAAAGCTGGTGCGATTGAGGAGCGAGCCCTTCCATATTGCTGATTCTTTGCCTCTTCCTGTGATTGAAGAAGCCTTCCGCCGTGGCTGCTGGCAGTACCTTTCCTACTCGATTGACGAAGTACTCCTTGGTTGGAGGGTGGTTATCCTTGACAAGGAGAGTGAAGCCCTGGTGAGAAAGGGCAACTCAGTGACCTTAAACATAGCAGGTGACTCGGAGTCCGCCGACAAACGCTGTCGGGCCTACTCTGATGACGGACGTTTTCTGGCTGTGTTGAGCCGACATGGCGAGGGTCTATGGCATCCCGAGAAAGTCTTTCGCGATGCCAGCTATGAAGTGGAATAGCTGATTGCCGCGACAGTGGAGAGGTGAAGCGCGTTCCTTTTGGATAGGCCTTACATGGCACGCAGTTCTGCTCGCACAATGCCGTATTGACTGTGTTCACGGCTTGTGCTACAAAGTAGATACTAAAATTTGGCAAGCACGGCGGGATCGCCGAAAGAGGAGGTATGATGGTCAAAATCTATCATGATCGCGATGCCAACCTGGACTTACTGAAGGGTAAGACAATTGGCATTATTGGCTACGGCAGTCAGGGAAATGCCCATGCCAACAACCTTAAGGATAGTGGTTGCTCGGTGATGGTAGCCGAAGCACCTCAGAGTGAGGCGTGGAAGAAGGCTAAGAAGGCCGGCTTCGAGGTGGCCACGGCTGACAAGGTAGCCAAGGCGGCAGACATAATCGTAATGCTTGTTCCTGACAATCTGCACCCGGCGGTCTATCGCGAGTCCATCGAAAAGGGGTTGTCTGCAGGCAAGACCCTGATGTTCGCTCACGGATTTAACATACACTATGGGCAGATCGTGCCCCCGGCTAACGTCGATGTCAGTATGATAGCGCCCAAGAGTCCTGGGCCCATGCTGCGCCGTCTCTATACGGAGGGCAAAGGACCGCCGGCTCTGGTAGCCGTTCAACAGGATGCCTCAGGAAAGGCGAAGGCTGTAGCTCTGGCTTATGCCAAGGGCATTGGCTGCACCAAGGCTGGGGTCTTGGAGACCACCTTCGCAGAAGAGACAGAGACCGACCTCTTCGGTGAGCAGGTGGTGCTCTGCGGTGGTGTCTCTGCCTTGATAAAGACAGCCTTCGAAACCCTGGTCGAGGCGGGCTATCAGCCGGAGATAGCCTATTTTGAGGTTTGCCATGAGCTAAAGCTCATTACCGACCTTATCTATCAGGGCGGATTGACCTACATGCGCAATTCGGTGAGTGATACTGCTGAATATGGCGACTATACGCGTGGGCCCAGGGTCATCGATGAGATGGCCAGGGAAGAGATGCAGCAGATACTTGAGGAGATACAGGATGGTAGCTTTGCCCTGGAATGGATACTGGAGAATCAGGCCGGCCGTCCCTGTTTCAACACCCTGAAGAAGAGGGAGGCGGATCATCCCATTGAGGCTGTTGGCAAAAAGCTGCGGGATATGATGCCCTGGCTTAAGGGCTGAGCTGATTAGGTTTCTTCCGAGTTTACTAGTCAATAGATGGTCTTCCTTACTCGGCTCATTGCCAAATAGCGATGAGCCGAGTAGTGAGCATTACCGTTAGGCAGGGAATGAAGTATGGACAAAGTCATCATCTTTGATTCGACTCTTCGAGATGGAGAGCAGGCGGCGGGGGGGATGCTGAACACCCAGGAGAAGCTGGAGATAGCCAGGCAACTGGAGAGGTTGGGTGTAGATGTTATCGAGGCTGGCTTTCCCGCCAGTTCTCGAGGCGATCTTGAGGCTGTGAGACTTATTGCCAGTGGGGTCCGGCAGTCGTCCATTTGCGCTCTGACCCATGCGAATGCCCAGGCCATTGACACTGCCTGGGAAGCGGTCAAAGAAGCCACACACCCGCGCATCCACGTGTTCCTCTCCACCTCGGATGTTCACCTCGCTCATCAACTCAAGAAAAGCCGTGATGAGGTTCTCGATCTGGCGCGAACTATGGTGGCTCGGGCCAGGACTTATGTGGGCGATGTGGAATTCTCCCCGATGGATGCCAGCCGTACTGAACCTGCCTACCTTTACACGATCATCGAAGCGGTTATCGAGGCAGGGGCGAGCACGGTGAATATCCCTGATACTGTAGGCTACGCCATCCCGCAGGAGTTTGGGAATCTGATTCAGGGCATATTTCATAGTGTGCCGAACATACATAAGGCCGTTGTCAGTGTTCACTGCCATAATGACCTGGGACTGGCGGTGGCAAACAGCCTGGAGGCAGTGAGGCAGGGGGCGAGGCAGGTGGAATGCACCATCAATGGCATTGGGGAGCGGGCGGGCAATGCCTCTCTGGAAGAGGTCGTTATGGCCATCAAAACCCGCAAGGACCTCTTCGATCTGACTACCCGGATTGACACTACGCAAATCTACAGGACCAGCCGTCTGGTCAGTGAACTGACTGGTTTTGTAGTACAGCCCAACAAGGCTATTGTCGGGGCTAATGCCTTTCGTCACCAGTCGGGCATCCATCAGGATGGAGTGATCAAGAGGGCTATCACCTACGAAATCATGGATCCCCGGGATGTAGGCATTCCGGCCAGCATTCTGGTATTGGGAAAGCTGAGCGGACGCCATGCTTTCAAAGAGAGGTTGGCAGAACTGGGATATACCTTGAGCGAAGAAGACCTGAATCGCGCCTTTATCGCCTTCAAGGAACTGGCAGATAAGAAAAAGGATGTCACCGATCGCGATATCGAGAGACTTGTGGCCCAGGAGATGCGCACTATTTCTGAAACGTACCATCTGGATCACGTTGAGGTTTCCTGTGGTGACCACAGTATACCCACGGCTACGGTGAGGCTCATTGGCCCTGATGGCAAGGTCTTTGCTGATGCTGCTCTGGGTACCGGGCCTGTAGACGCTGTGTATAAGGCCATCAACCGCATCATCGGCGTACCCAACAGGCTTACCGAATTCAGCGTCAATTCAGTTACTGCTGGAATCGATGCCATGGGTGAGGTCTTGATCAGGATTGAAAGCGATGGCGTGACCTATACCGGACGTGGAGTTGCCACCGACATTATCGTTGCCAGCGCCAGAGCCTATATGAATGCCCTCAATAGGCTGCTGGCAGCTAAGAAGAGGAATCCAGTTGACGCTGGCTGAGAAAATCCTCGCCGCTCATGCTGGTAAAGATAAGGTCACTCCCGGCGAGTTAATAAGCGTCAGGGTCGATCTTGTCCTTTCCAATGACATTACTGCCCCCATCGCTATCAAAGAGTTCCAGCGTATTGGGGTGAAGAAGGTCTTTGATCCTCAGAAAGTGGTCATGGTCCCTGACCACTTTATCCCTAACAAGGATATCCTTTCCGCAGAGCAGGCCAAACTGATGCGGGAGTTTGCCTTGGAGCAGGGCCTGGTCTATTTTGAGGTCGGCCGGATGGGCATTGAACATGTGCTTCTGCCGGAGCAGGGCCTGGTGCTTCCCGGGGATGTGGTCATTGGGGCGGATTCCCATACCTGCACCTATGGGGCACTGGGATCCTTTGCCACTGGAATGGGATCAACAGATATTGCCTCAGCAATGGCCTGTGGCGAGATATGGATGAAGGTCCCTCCGACTATAAGGTTTGTCTATCAGGGAAAGTTGCGCCGGTGGGTAGGGGGCAAAGACCTTATTCTTTACACCATCGGCAATATCGGGGTGGATGGCGCCCTCTATGCGGCGATGGAATTTGCAGGCGAAGCCATCAGGGTGCTCTCCATGGACGGGCGCTTCACCATGGCCAACATGGCCATCGAAGCGGGCGCTAAAGCAGGTATCTTCGAGGTGGATGATAAGACCCTTGAATACGTCCGGCCGAGGGCCAAGCGGCCGTACCAGGTTTACAAGTCAGACAAAGATGCCCGATATGCCAGGGTCATTGAATACGATGTCTCATCGCTGGAGCCCCAGGTTGCCTTTCCTCATATACCCTCGAACACCAGGCCTGTCAGCCAGGTTGGGGAGATTGAGATTGACCAGGTGGTCATAGGCAGTTGCACCAATGGCAGGTTTGAGGATCTGCAGATTGCAGCCCAGATACTCAGGGGCAGACAGGTGCACCCCAGGTTGCGCTGCGTCATCATTCCTGGCACCCAGCATGTATATCTTGAGGCTCTTAGAGAGGGCCTGATCGAGGCCTTCGTCAATTCAGGGGCTGTGGTGAGCACTCCTACCTGTGGCCCTTGCCTGGGCGGTTACATGGGCGTTCTGGCGGCTGGTGAGCGCTGTGTCTCCACCACGAATCGAAATTTCGTAGGCAGGATGGGAAGCTCCGAATCTGAAGTCTATCTGGCCAACCCCGCCGTGGCAGCGGCGAGCGCTATTGCAGGCAGGATTGCCAGCCCTGAAGAGGTGGTAAGTTGAAGTTGACGGGCAAGGTGCACAAATATGGCGCCAATGTGGATACGGATGCCATTGTCCCGGCACGTTATTTGAATATCTCTGATCCTGCCGGGTTGGCCAAGCATTGCATGGAAGGTATTGACACGCAATTCGTACAGATGGTGCGTTCTGGGGATATTGTCGTCGCCGAGACAAATTTCGGTTGCGGCTCCTCCAGGGAGCATGCTCCTCTGGCGATCAAGGCATCCGGTATCTCCTGCGTTATCGCCAGAAGCTTTGCTCGCATCTTCTTCCGCAATGCTATCAATATAGGTCTGCCCATTCTGGAATGCGGCGAAGCGGTGGAGGTAACGCAACCCGGCGATATCCTGGAAGTCGAGCTCGAAACGGGCGCCATCAAGAATGTTACCAGAGGTCGGGTATTTCAAGCCAAGCCGTATCCCGAGTTTATGTTAGAGCTCATTGTGGCTGGAGGGCTTATCGAGCATACCAGGAGGAGACTCAAGGCAAAGGGAGTGATTCTATGAAGTTTGATATAACTGTTTTACCTGGTGATGGCGTTGGCCCGGAGGTGGTAGTGGAGGCAGTCAAAGTGCTGGAGACAGTGGGCAAGGAATTTGGACATGAGTTCCGCCTGCACTATGGGGATATCGGCGGTGTTGCTATTGACCAGTCCGGCGTTGCCCTGACTGCTGAAGCCCTGAAGATGTGCAAACGGGGCCATGCAGTGCTGCTGGGGGCTGTGGGTGGCCCTAAATGGGATGACCCTCTGGCCAAGATTCATCCTGAGGATGGCCTTCTAGCGTTGCGCAAAGGATTGAGGCTTTTTGCTAACCTCCGGCCGGTCAAGATATTCCCTGTGCTTGTCGATTGCACTACTCTGAAGCCTGAGATTGTCAGGGGGGTGGATCTGGTGGTGGTGCGTGAGCTTACTGGCGGGCTCTACTTTGGCAAACCCAAGAAGCGCTGGCAGACCTCCCAAGGCAGACGGGCTGTGGACAGCATGCTTTATTCGGAAAAAGAAATCGAGCGTATCCTGAGAGTGGGATTTGAGCTAGCCATGAGTCGGCGGAAGAAGCTGGTCTCAGTGGACAAGGCGAATGTTTTGGAGTCCTCACGGCTCTGGCGGCAGATGGCTACGGAAGTGGCTGCCGAGTACCCCGGAGTAGAACTGGAACATATGCTGGTGGACGCCTGTGCCATGAGGCTGATACAGCGTCCTACCTACTTTGATGTTGTCGTCACTGAGAACATGTTCGGTGATATCCTGACTGATGAGGCATCGATGCTGGCTGGCTCCATGGGAATGCTGCCGTCGGCCAGCCTGGCAGCAGTGCCCAAAGCGGGCGTGATGACCTTTGGACTTTATGAGCCGATTCATGGCAGCGCCCCCAAGAGGGCGGGCCAGAATATGGCCAACCCGATTGCTACTATCCTGAGCTGTGCCATGATGCTGCGCTACTCCTTCGGTCTGGAGACAGAGGCAAAGGCCGTGGAGAAAGCGGTGACCAGTGTCCTGGAAGCAGGCTACCGCACCTATGACATCATGGAAGAGGGGCGAACCAGGGTGGGGACGAAGGAAATGGGCGCTCTGATTGTGAAGGGCGTAAAGGCATGATGTCGTGTATGGTTCAGCTTCCCGAACGGGCGTAGCCAATCTACCCCTACACTATGGTAAGACACCTCCCTGGCTGTTTCAGGCGAAGATAGGCAGTACAGAAAAGAGAGAGTCCTTGAGTCGGCTCGACAAAGGTTTCCGCTATGCCTGAGACACTGGGTGGACCGAGGCAGTCCTCAGATAGCCATGGCATCTGCCTTTATCTGAAGGGCGAATGGTCCCTGCCCTGACGTGTTTGACTGCAAGCTTAATTTGGCTGTAATCTTAAGTTTGAAATGCGTATTATTGCTGGCAGTGTGAAGGGAGCAAGGCTCAACTCTCCGAAGTCCTACCTGCGTCCCACGACCGGACTGGTTCGAGGGGCCATATTCTCCATCCTGCAACCCATGGTCGGCGAGGTCTGGCAGACCCTTGACCTCTACGCTGGGAGTGGTGCGTTGGGGATAGAAGCCCTCAGCCGTGGTGCCAGTTGGGTGGATTTCGTGGAGCATGATGCGAGATCCTGCACCGTAATCAAGGAAAATCTGGAGAGAACAGGGTTCACATCACAGGCGAAGGTCTACTGTTGCAGCGTTACCAAGGCACTTTCTATACTCAGCAAGGAGTATGACGTGGTGTTATTGGACCCTCCCTACTCCGATCCCTCACTGGTAAGCACCTTGAATAGCCTGTTCGATTCTTGCCTTGTTGGAGGAACCTCTACGGTAGTGGTGCAACATTCGACTCGTCAGCCACTGCCCGAGGAGTTCAGGCAATCCCGCATGGTCAAGAGTCGGCGTTATGGCGATACCTCCATTTCATTCTATCAGCAGGAGGGTGTAAATTGAGAATAGCGCTTTATCCCGGCAGCTTTGACCCGGTGACCAAGGGCCACGTTGATGTTGCCACCAGGGCAGCAGCCCTCTTTGATCATCTGGTTATCGGTGTTTTTGATGCTCCTCCGAAGAACCTCCTCTTTACTACGGAGGAGAGGGAGGAATTGCTCAAAAAGGCAACGTCCCATCTAACCAATGTAAGCGTGGAACCATACACCACACTTACTATTGAATTTGCCAAGAAGATAGGGGCGAAGTTCATCGTGAGGGGGTTGCGGATGGGCTCTGATTTTGAGCGAGAGTTTGACATGGCGCTCATGAACCGGAAGCTTTGCCCGGAAGTCGATACCATCTGTCTTATGTCCAGTGCAGAATATCAGTTTATCAGTTCCAGTCTGCTTAAAGAGGCGGCACAGGGAGGTGGTGATGTCCGTGTCTTTGTGCCCGAATGCTCTGCCATTGCCTTGAGGAAGAAGCTCATGGCCAAGTCCAAGAGAACATAGAAGGAGGTATTTCTGATGGCTTACAAGATTACGGATGAGTGCATCAGTTGTGGAGCCTGCGAGGTAGAATGCAAGAACAATGCTATCAAGACAGAGGACGCGATTTATGTGATTGATCCAGGCAAGTGCAGTGAGTGTGTTGGCTGGTACTCATCCCAGAAGTGTGTAGAGCAATGTCCTGTGGACTGCTGTGTACCCGATCCTGATCATAAGGAAACCCGTGAGCAACTCCTGGAGAAGTGGAAGAAGCAGAATCCGGGGAAGACGCCCGCCGCTACATAGCGATCAGCATGTAATATGCAGGATGGCTCTTGCCTTCCTGCTTTGGCATATCAACTAGTGCAGTTTGCCAACTGCCTCATGAGAGGGAAGGGCCGACATTAGCTGAACCCTTCTATCTTCTGGGGCCATGGGCTCTCGTATTCTCATGGTTTCCGCCTAAGTGAATAATTCTGTGACCACGTTCAATTTATCGGGAAGGAGAGCGAGCAGAAGCCGGAAGCTATCTATCAGTAACCTGGCGAGAGCAGAATTGCCAATGGCATCTTCTACTCCGGATGCGCCAACGCCGCCCGCCCACTTACCCACAGCTATCATGACAGCGGCAGCCAGCAGGGCTCCGACAAACAGGCCGAGGAGTGCCCCTCCGAGCGAATCGAGCCAGCCCAGCATGATCAATTTGATGAATTGCTTTATTATGGTGCCCACCAGGTGGAATATCACCATAACAATGATCAGGACCAGAATGAAGGCGAGGACATAGGCCCACTCCGCCCCACTGGGGGAAATCTTATCCGCCAGTGGACCGGCAGCCCAGCCGGCGAAGGCTACCCCGGCAATCAGTCCCAGAAAACCGAAGATGGCCAGGATGAGCCCCTGCCTGAATCCGGCAAAAGCTCCGATCAACGCCACGACGATGATGACTCCATCTACCCAGGTCATTCTTCACCTCGCAAGAGCCAGGCTAGGCGCCAGGCCTTGATTATGTTACTCATATCATAATATACCAGGAGGTCAAGTCTAAGTAGCGAAACGACCCAACAGCCAGGTGATGATCACAAGAAGGACGATAGCCACCATGGGTGTAAGGTCAAACATGTCGACTTTGGGCACTATGCGGCGCAGAGGGGCGAGGATGGGTTCGGTGATGTAGTTGAGTATAACTATTATGGGGTTATCAGGGCTGATCTGAAACCAGGATAGGAGAGTCCGGATCACGATAGCCCACATAAGTAGTTGACATAAAATGAAAACGACCCCGACGAAGGTGTCCATATCCTATTCTCCTCTGAGAGCCTTTGCCTTTTCGTAACCGGCGATGATAGCCCGAGCCAGGAGTGCCCGCAGTCTGCCCTCCTCCAGCTGGTGCAATCCCTCGGCTGTCGTTCCTCCTGGCGAAGTGACCAGATTTCGCAGTTCAGCGGGGTGCTTGCCTGACTTCTGGGCCAGGTGTGTTGATCCCGAGACTGTCTCCAGCACCAGCTCCTGGGCCATTTCACGGGGGAGGCCGATACGCACTGCAGCATCGATGAATGACTCGATGATGAGGAAGATGTAAGCTGGCCCGCTTCCGCTCACCGCAGTGGCCATATCAATATACTTCTCGTCCGAGACAAATATCTGTTTGCCCAGAGCGCCCAGCACCGAGCGGGCTCTCTGTTTGTCCTCCTCCGTTGCCTCACTGGCGGCGGTCCATACGGTCATCCCCTCCCCGATCTGGGCCGGCATGTTGGGCATGGCGCGGATGACCGAGTTGCGGTTCAGGCCGTGGCAGATATTGGACAAGGTTATCCCGGCGGCTATGGAAATGACCGTCTGTTCGGGCTTGAGGAAGCTCTTCAGTTCTGCCATTACCCCAGGCATCGAGACCGGTTTGACCGCCAGAACAATAGCATCAGCCTTCTTCGTGGCAGAACGGTTGCTGGAGACGGCAGCCACCCCGTATTCTTGATGGAGATAGGAACGCCGTGCCCCGCTGACATCACTGGCCGTGATATCGGTGGCTTTGGTTACCCCCCTGTCCAGAAGGCTCCGGATCATAGCCTCACCCATGTTTCCACCGCCCACAAAGGCAATTCTCATGGCACTAATCCTCCCTCTCGCCAAAGATGGCGCGCCCGATCCTTACCATTGTTGCCCCCTCCTCGATAGCCACCTCAAAATCGTTGGTCATCCCCATAGAGAGGTGCTCCAGTCCCAGTGAATCCCTCAGCAGCCTGATCTGGCGGAAGACGGGGCGAACGTCCTCGGGATTGTCGGTGTACGGGGCGATAGTCATCAGCCCCTTTATCTCCAGATGGGGAAGCTTGGAAATCCGCTCTACTGCTGTGTGGACCTCATCTGGAGCGAAGCCGTATTTGCTTGTTTCACCGGCAACATTCACCTGGATGAGGATGGGCAGCGTGTGCTGAGACTGTTGGCTGATAGCCTCTGCTACCCTGATGGAATCGACACTATGAATCATATTGAAAAACTCTGCTGCTATCCTGGCCTTATTGGTTTGAAGATGTCCTACCATATGCCAGACGGGACATGGGTGCAGTACCGATAGCTGCCCGATCTTGTCCTTGGCTTCCTGTATTCTGCTCTCGCCGAAGTGCCTGATGCCTGCCTGGAAAGCCTCTTGGATGTAGCTTGGATTTATTGTCTTGGTGACTGCAATAGCAGTTATCTCAGCAGGGGATCGCCTGGCCTTTTCAGCAGCCCTGGCAATGCGCCTCTGCAATCCACGGATATTGTGCTCAACATCCGTGGATTTAACTTCCGTTGCCGCTGATTTTCCGCTCATCTCGGATAACAGTATACCGTGGTTTATCCCAAACCTGAAGTTGGAAATGCAATCTTAGGTATCATGCTTCGTTCTGTGGGTGTCGTCCTTCTGATGAAGGACTCCTCACAATGACACGGGGTGAATCAGTCCTTTCTGGCTATATGACATCCGAACAGCAAGTGGAGGAGTTTTGCCCCCTTCTCCGGAGGGGTAGTTGCGGAAATCCAGGACAGGGAAGACCCCTTTAGGGCCTCCCGCAGAGATCACGCCGCTTTGACCGTCTCAGGGGCTTTCTGCGCCTTCCCCTCAATCGCCTCCTGGGCTGCTACCAGCCTGGCCACAGGGATTCTGAAGGCGCTGCAACTGACGTAGTCCACTCCGATCTGGTGAAAATATCGCACCGAGCGAGCTTCGCCGCCATGCTCCCCACAGACCCCTATCTCAATATCTCTCTTGTTCCTCCTCGCCCAGAATATGGCCGTCTCCATCAGCCGCCCCACCCCCTTGACGTCAATCACCTCGAAGGGGTTGTCCTGAAGAATGCCCAGCTGGAGATAGGTCGAGAGAAACTTCTTCTCCGCATCCTCCCTGCTGAAGGAATATACTGCCTGTGTCAGGTCATTGGTCCCGAACGAGAAGAAGTCAGCCACATGCGCCAGCTTGCCTGCCCGCATGCAGGCGCGAACGGTCTCCATCATCACCCCAAACCTCAGTCCGGAGGCCTTCACATGCCTCTTCACCCACAAAAGCTCTTGCACCGTGATCACCTGGGGTACCATGACTGAGACATTTACCTCCACCTCATTCTCTACCTCGGCCTTCGCCTCACAGATAGCCTCAACCTGCATCTGGTAGATTTCGGGGTTGGTGACACCCAGTCTCACCCCCCGATGGCCGATCATGGGATTAACCTCCCTGAGTTGCCTCACCCTCTCCTTGATCCTGGGATCAGTAGTATCCGTCTCTGATGGCAGGAATTCGTGGAGCGGCAGGTCAAGAAGTCTGATGATGATCGACATCCCCTGCAGCTCCTTGAAGATAGCCACAAAATCATCCTTTTGAAGCCGCTTCAACTTCACCAGGGACTCCGATCGCTCGGCGGTGGTTTTTGCCAGAATGAATTCCCTGATGGCCGAAAGGCGCTCGGGCGCATTGAATTGACGTTCGGTGCGGCACAGGCCCACCCCTTCACATCCAAAGCTCTTGGCCAGCTTGATCATCTCCATAGTATCAGCGTTAGCTCTTACACCCATGCGCCTGAAACCATCAGCCCAGGAAAGAAGCTCGCCTACCTCCGCCCCCACCTCCACCTCCCCCAAAGGCAGGACCCCCTGGTAAACCATGCCGCTGGTGCCATCTATGGTAATCTCCATCCCTTTCCTGACCACATGCCCCCGGACCTCGAATTGCTCTTTCTGCATGTCTATCTTTATCTCTTCGGCACCACAGATGCAGGGCTTGCCCATAGCCCTGGTGACTATGGCGGCATGCGAGGTAAGTCCCCCCCGCGACGTGAGCACACCATCGGCAGCAGCAATGCCTTGAATATCGTCCGGGCTGGTCTCCGGCCTGACCAGAATAACCTTCTCACTTTTCTCAGCCATTCGTACGACTTCCCGAATGTTAAAGGCTACCTTGCCAGTGGCTGCCCCCGGGGCCGCATTCAGCCCGTGCGCCAGCGGCTCATACTGCTCAGGGTTTTTGATGCACTTATGCAAGAGCGCATTCAATTCCTCCGGTTTCACCCGCATAACAGCTTCCTCACGGGTGAGCAGTCCTTCATTGGTCATATCAACGGCTATCTTCACCGCCGCCTGCCCGCTGCGCTTCCCCGACCTGGTCTGAAGGATATAAAGCTTGCCCGACTCCACAGTAAGTTCCACATCCTGCATATTCTGGAAATGCTCCTCCAGCCTGCGGGTTATCTTTTCCAGTTCGGCATACACCTCTGGCAGAGCAGAACGCAGATCCTCGATAGGGCCAGGCGTTCTTGTTCCTGAGACCAGATCTTCACCCTGAGCCTGGCTTATATATTCACCGAAAATCCCAGGGGTACCCGTACTCGGGTTCCTGGTAAATATCACTCCGGTCCCCGACTTTTTGTCCTTGTTGCCAAAGACCATTGCCTGCACTATGGCAGCAGTGCCCATGTCCGCAGAAATGCGGTTGAGCCGCCGGTACTCCACCGCCCTGAGGTTGTCCCAGGAGCTGAATATCTTCTTGATGGCAGACATCATGCTGGCCTTGTCCTTGATGTTGAGCACTGTGTCCATCATCCCCGGCATGGATACCGGGGCCGAGGAGCGAACGGATACCTCCAGCCCGCTGCCCAGCTTCTTCCCGCGCTGTTCCTCCAGCCACCCCAGAGCATTGTCAATCTCCGTGGTTGGCAAACGACCGCTGTGCTTATAGTCTTTGTAGGCCTCGATGGAGACCACAAAGCCGGGGGGCACTGGCAGCCCCAGCTTTGTCATGGTAACCAGATTGGCCCCCTTGTTGCCTAAGAGCTTCTTGTCTTCGCAATCATCCTGAAAACGGTAAGTAGCTGCCATCTCCACCTCCTGCCCTCACTCCATTATTAATATGACAATTATAACTTGTGAGAACATTTCCAACAACCATGTGTTTGCGAATGATGGTGCTTGGGGTTTCTGCCCCTCTGCACTCTCCGGTTGCTGAACAATCTTCGCTGCTGCTCCTTCTGATTCAATGAAATTGTCTCCTTTTTCATAGGTTGCCATTTTCACAGAACCATTGATGGGTGTCATTATCTTAGAACTACCACAAACTACCACACACATGTTTGACTTCCCTGGGTGGTATATGTTATAGATAAAGACCAGACTTTTTGAAGATAAGGAGATTGGCAGCATATAGTCAAAGAACTCCGGATCAACGAGTGGATCAGGGCCAAAGAGGTCTTGGTAATTGGGGAAAACGGCGAAAAGCTGAATGTTATGCCCCTCCGCCAGGCTATTCAGTTGGCCAGAGAACATGATCTGGACCTGGTGGAGGTTGCAGCAAGCGCCGTACCGCCCGTATGTCGCGTTCTGGATTATGGAAAGTATAAGTATGAGCTGACTAAGAAGGAGCGGGAGGGAAGAAAAGGACGAAGGTCTTCCATTCTGAGGGAACTCCGCCTCAGGCCCAGGATCGACGGCCATGACCTGGAGTCCAAGATCCGATCGATTGAGCGGCTGCTTGCCGAGGGCGATAAAGTCAAGGTGACGGTTATCTTTAGAGGCAGAGAGGTTACCCGACCTGAGTTGGGGAAGAAGATACTGGAGCAGGTATTACACGATCTTAAAGATAAGGCTGTGCTTGACCAGCCCTTACTGGTAGAGGAGAGGAGCCTGAGCCTTATCTTCTCACCACCCAAGGTTGTTAAAAAGACATCAGCGGAGGTTTCTAGTGCCCAAGATTAGGACACATAAATCGGCCCAGCGCCGTTTTCACGTTACTGGAACCGGCAAAATCATGCATTCCAAGGTAGGTAAGAGCCATCTCCGAAGCAGAAAGTCGCCGCGAGTTAAGCGCCAGTACGCAGTGAAAGTGGGGCTTCATCCCACCAATAGACGCAGAATAAAGCAGCTTTTGCCCTACGCATAAAGGAGGACCAATTGCCACGAGCCAAAGGTGGAGTAGTTACCCGACGTCGCCACAAGAAGCTATTAGAGCTGACTAAGGGGCATCGGGCAAGTAAACATTCCCTCTATCGCCGTGCCCATGAATCCATGCTCAATGCCCTCAGCTACGCCTACCGCCACCGGCGGGAGCGCAAGGGAGACATGCGACGGCTCTGGATCATCCGCATCAATGCTGCCGCCCGACAGGGCGGACTCTCCTATTCCCAATTCATGAATGGCCTGAAAAAGGCACAGATAGAAGTCAACCGCAAGATGCTCGCCGAGGTAGCCGTCCAGGATCCCACTGCCTTCTCTCAGTTGGTAGCAATGGCTAAGGGAGAGAACACAGGCAAGTAATTCAATGCTCAAGGAGCTTGAAGACCTCAAGGCTAAGGCAGTTAGCGAACTCGGCAGCATAGATAACCTTGAGGAACTTGAGAAGTGGCGAGTTCGTTACCTGGGAAGAAAGGGCTCCCTCACTGCTATCTTGAGAGGATTGGGTGATCTTCCAGTTGATGAACGGCGAACAACCGGAGCCATAGCCAACCAGACCAAGGTACTACTGGAAGCTGATCTCAAACTAAAGGAAGAAGCCCTCAAGAGCAAAGATCTGGCCGCTACCCTGGAGCAAACCCGTATTGATATCACGCTGCCCGGCTACCCGGTTTCCCTCGGCCGTCTCCACCCCGTCACCCAGACACTTCGAGAGATATGCAATGTCTTCGTCTCTATGGGGTTCCAGATAGTCGAAGGGCCTGAGGTGGAGTGGGATTACTACAATTTCGAGGCATTGAATATTCCCCAGGACCATCCAGCACGCGACATGTGGGCTACATTCTGGATAGACACCGAAGGCGGTGAGAGATCCAGGCTCCTGCGCACCCATACCTCTCCAATGCAGATCAGGCTCATGGAAAAGACACGCCCGCCTATAAGGGGCTTGATGCCGGGCAGGGTATATCGATATGAGGCCACTGACGCCACCCACGAGTCCATGTTCTATCAGGTTGAGGGCCTGGCCATCGACCGTGACATAACCATGAGTGATCTTAAGGGTACACTCTTTGAGTTTGCCCGCCGCCTCTTCGGAGAAAGCAGAAAGGTGCGTTTTCGCTGCGATTACTTCCCCTTCGTTGAGCCAGGTGTAGAGATGGCCATAGATTGCTTTATATGCCAGGGGGCCGGCTGCCCACTATGCAAGAACACAGGCTGGATCGAGATTCTGGGCGCCGGAATGGTTCACCCCGAGGTCTTAAGAAGGGTAAATTACGACCCTGAGGTTTATACCGGGTTCGCCTTTGGTATGGGGGTGGAACGTATTCCCCTGCTCAGATACGGCATTGACGATATCCGCCTCTTCTATGGTAATGACCTCCGCTTCTTGAAACAGTTCTAACTGGATGAGGAATCTCCTGCGAAAGTGACGAATACGGATGAAGATTTCACTTAACTGGCTTCGAGAGTTCATCAATAACTCCCTGCCTTTGAAGGAACTGGCAGATAAATTGACCATGTCAGGGATTGAGGTCAAGAATATCGAGTCTACTGGCAGGCTCTGGGACAAGATCCTGGTAGGGCAGATAGTTGCCATTGAACCCCACCCCAATGCTGACCGTCTCAAGCTGGCCACTATAGATTTCGGGAAGGGTCACTCCACAGTAGTATGCGGCGCACCCAATATCCAGGTCGGCAATAAGGTGCCCTTTGCGCAGATAGGAGCCCAACTTATCGACGGCCATACAGGAGAACTCTTTCAACTTAAACCAGCCATGATAAGAGGCACAGCCTCTGAAGGTATGGCCTGCTCTGAGAAAGAACTGGGGATCTCTGACAGCCATGAAGGCGTCCTGATACTCCCGCCGGAGGCACCGCTGGGTATTCCACTGGCCGACTACCTCGGCGACGCTATCCTGGACCTGGAGATCACCCCAAACCGCCCCGACTGCCTTTCAGTGATAGGTATAGCCAGGGAGGTGGCTGCTTTCATCAAGCAGGAGATAAAGCTTCCACCCACCGAGTACACCGAGGAAGGGCCGGCC